>JBFIDS010000400.1:0-3930 GCA_041603715.1 Paraconexibacter sp.
CGCTCGGCCGTCGCGCCGGCGAGCTCCTCGCGGGCGGGGGCACCGGGTGGCAGCGCGGCGGCGGCCTCGTCGGTCAGCTCGGCGCGGACGGTCATCTCGTCCATCGCGTCGCGACGGTCGACGTGGATCTCGAACTCGGGTCCGAGCTCGGGGACCTGGCGCAGGACGACCTCGACCGCGCTCGGGTAGATGTTCGCGCCGCGCACGATGAGCATGTCGTCGAGCCGGCCGAGGATCCCCTCCGGCAGCCGCGGGTAGGTGCGCCCGCACGACGTCGGGCCGTCGTGGACCATGTAGGTCTCATCGCCGGCCCAGAAGCGGATCATCGGCTGGGACTCGCGCCAGAGGTGGGTGTAGACGATCGCGCCGCGCTCGCCGTGGGGGAGGGGCGCGTTCGCGTCGTCGCGGTCGACGACCTCGGAGTACACCTCGTCGTTGATGAGGAGCACGCCGTCCTCGGGGACCGCGGCGACGTTCGTGTTGAACGGGTACATCTCCGAGGTGGACCCCGAGTCGTGGACGGAGGCGCCCCACGCGCGGGTGATCGCATCACGCGTCCCAGGCAGGCTGCCGCCGGGCTCGCCCCCGACGATGAGGCGCTCCACGGGGGAGGCGGCGAGGTCGAGCCCCATCCGCTCGGCGACGCTCGTGAGGTGCAGGCAGTAGGACGGCGTGCCGCTGAAGATCGTCGAGCCGACGCGGTGCATGAGCTCGAGGTGACGCTCGGACTCGATGTTCCCGAGCGGGAAGACGGTCGCGCCGATGTGCTCGAGTCCCTGGAGAACTCCCCAACCGCCGAAGAAGAGCGAGAACGGGAAGCCGATCTGCGCGGTGTCGCAGGGCCGGGCGCCCATCGCCCACATCGCGAGCGCGACGAGGTCCCGGGAGCGCTCCCAGTCCTTGCGGGAGACGCAGTACATCGTCGGCGTGCCCGACGTCCCCGAGGACCCGTGGATGCGGGCGATGTCATCGGGGGCGTGGTTGCCCGCGTAGCTGCCGAAGATCGGGTGCTCGCGCTGGTCCTCGACGAGCATCTTCTTCGTGATGACGGGCACTTTCGTCGAGAAGTCCTCGAGCGTGCGCACGTCGTCGGGCTTGAAGCCGTGGGCGTCGTAGTGACGGCGGTAGAACGGCAGCTCGGCGTAGACGTAGGCGAGCTGGTGCTTGATGCGCTCGAGGATCAGCTCGTCGCGGACGCGGGGGTCCAGCGTCTCGCGTTCCTCATCCCAGTAACGACGGTAACCGCGGCTGTCTGTCTGCACCTGTCTCCTCCTCTGCGGCGCTCTTTGCTGCGACGCCGTTCGTCGCCGGACCGTATCGCTCGACCAGACCGACCGGTACAGAGCCGGTGGGGGCCGTTGTGGAGGTCTCCACGTCAGCGGCGAAAACGCCCGACGACCGACGAAGGTCGCGGATTTGCAGGGATTTCGGTCGTGGGGATCTCCAGTCGCGGCCCGGTCGGCCCATTCGCCGGCGGTATAGTCCACGACCTCATATGGCGGCGCGCACCCCCAATCAGAAGGTCCGGATCCGCCGTGTTGCGGCGCGCCTGTTCGCCGAGAACGGCTACGACGCGACGGGGATCCAGGAGCTGTCGGTCGCCGTCGGGCTCGGACGGGGCGCGCTCTACCACCACATCGGCAACAAGGAGCAGCTCCTCTTCGACATCATCGCCACGAGCGTGGTCGACGTCGTCGAGCAGGCCGAGGCGCTCCGCGCCGAGTCGCTGCCCGCCGAGGAGAAGGTCCGGCGGCTGAGCGCGATGACGATGGTGACGGTCGGGGAGAACCTCGCCGAGTGGAAGGTCTTCTTCCGCGAGCTCGACTCGCTGCGCGGGGAGCTGCGCCGGCCGGCGCTGTCCCTGCGCCGGCGGTTCGAGGACGTCTGGGTCGGGGTCCTGCAGGACGGGATCGACAGCGGCGAGTTCCGCGACATCGACCCCGTCGTCATCAAGGGCATCCTCGGCATGCACAACTGGGCGCACGTCTGGCTGCGCCCGCGCGCGCGGCTCTCCCACGAGGAGATCGCCGCGGTGTTCTCCGATTTCGTCCTTGCCGGGCTGCGGGTCCCCGACGCTCAGCCGAGGTCGGACAGGAAGGCCCTCAGCTCACGCAGGTAGAGCTCGGGCTCCTCGAGCGGCGGGGCGTGACCGCTCCCCTCGCAGGAGACGAGCCGGCCCGCCGGCAGCAGGTCGGCGGCAGCCTCGGCGATCGCGTGCGGCACGAACACGTCGTGCCGGCCGCCGAACACGAGGGCGGGGGCCGCGATCGTCGGCAGCACGTCCCGGAGGTCGACGTCGCGCAGGTCGGCGAGCGTCTCGTCGGCGCGCGGCGAGTTCTCCATGAACATCTCGTACATCCAGTGCTGGACCGTCTCGCTCACCTCGGCGTGGCAGATCGCGCCGGAGACCATCCACGCCGTGTCGGCCCGCGCGGTGCGCAGTCCGAGCAGCGTGTCGTCGGCGGCCTGGCGCGGGTTGCCCTGCGGGAAGTCGTCGGTCGCCGCCCAGCGCGGGCTCGCCCCGCACGTGAGCACGAGACCGCCGACGCGGCCGCCGAGCTTGCCCGCCGCATCGGAGACGATCGCCCCGCCCGCCGACCACCCGTTGAGGACGGGACCCTCGAGGCCGAGGTGCTCGACGAGCGCGACGATGTCGGATCCGATCGTCGCGACCCGATTGTCCTCGAAGTCCTTGTCGGACCGGCCGCAGCAGCGATGGTCGACGACGACGACGCGGTGGCCGTCCTCGAGCAGCTCGGGGGTGACGCGGTCCCACAGGCGGCCGGTCATGCCCCAGGCGTGGACGAGTACGACGGGGCGTCCCGGACCGCGGTGGTCCTCGTAGTAGATGGAGCGGTCGGACTCGACGGCGAGCATGGGCATGAGGGGTCTCCTTCGTGTGGCGCTATGGCCGGTAGCCGCCGTCGACGTCGAGGAGCGCACCGGTGGTGAAGCTCGACGCGTCGCTGGCGAGATAGAGGGCGGTGCCGACGATCTCCTCGGGGCGTCCGCCGCGCTGCAGGGCGTACCCCGCGGCCTCGGCGGCGAAGGCGTCGGGATCCCACGCCTTCGAGATGTCGGTGAGAAACGAGCCGGGGAGGATCGCGTTGACCCGCACGGTCGGGCCCCAGCTGTGCGCGAAGGCCTGGGTCATCGCGTTGAGGCCTGCCTTCGCCGCCGCGTAGGGGATGACCTCGGGCTTGGGGTAGCGCGCCGCGACGCTCGAGACGTTGATGATCGACCCGCCGCCTTCGCGGGCCATCCGCGACCCGATGAGGGCCGTGAGCCGGAACGCGCCCTTGAGGTTCACGCCGAGCGTCTTGTCCCAGAGCTCCTCGGTGACCTCGGTGACGTCGTCGTAGAGCGGCGAGAGACCCGCGTTGTTGACGAGGACGTCGACCCCGTCGAACTCGGCGTACGCCGCCTCGGCGAGGGCGTCCATGTCGTCCCAGCGCGCCATGTGCGCGGCGACGGCGAGGGCTCGCCGGCCCGTGGTCTCGCGGACCTCGGCGGCGACCGCCTCACAGGCGTCGAGCTTGCGGCTGGAGATGACCACGTCGGCACCGGCCGCGGCGAACGCGAGGACGATCTCGCGGCCGAGGCCGCGGCTGCCGCCGGCGACGAGCGCGACGCGTCCGGTGAGGTCGAAGAGGTCCTTGGGGTCCGACAAACCACGCTCCTGAGGTCGGGGACTCGATCACCCTCCCAGCCCCGGCGGACACCGTCGGCCGGTCGTGCGTCACGGTTCGTAGAAGGCTCCAGCGTGTGGGTGGGGACGGCGGGCACGGCCCGGGACCCGGTGGTTGAGTGGACGCATGAACGACACCGGTCATGGAATCGCGGTCCTCGGCGGCTCGGGAGGACTGGGGGAGGGCGTCGTGCGGCGGCTCGCCCGGCGCGCGCCGCTCACGATCGGCTACCGCTCCAACG
>JBFIDS010000401.1:0-3928 GCA_041603715.1 Paraconexibacter sp.
CGACCATCCCGGGCTCGATGAGCGTGACCCGGGCGCCCGTGCCGTTCAGCTCCTGGCGCAGCGACTCGCCCATCCCGGTCACGGCCCACTTCGTCGAGCTGTAGAGGCTGCCCGGCAGCGCCCGGCGGCCGGCGACCGAGCCGGTGAGGAGGAAGTGGCCCCGGTTGCGCTCGACCTCGTCGATCGTCGCGCGGATGGTCAGGGCCGCGCCGAGCACGTTGGTGAGGATCATCGCCTTCCACTGCTCGGGCGACTCCTCGCGGAAGCCGCGGGCCGCGCCGAAGCCCGCGTTGGCGAACACGACGTCGATACGTCCGAACGCGTCCGTGGCGGCCCGCGCGAGTCGGGAGACGTCGTCCCATTCGGTGACGTCGCAGGCCACCGCGATCGCGCAACCGTCCCCCCCGAGCTCCTGCGCGAGCGCATCGAGCTTGTCCTTCGAGCGGGCGGCGAGGACGAGGCGGAAGCCCGCCTCGGCGGCCTGCCGGGCCGTCTGGGCGCCGATGCCGGTGCTCGCACCGGTGATGAGGAAGACCTTGTCCGAACTCATGGAGACCTTTCGTCGTGACACGATGGGGAACGGGTGAGTCGTGCGGTACCCACCGCGACGACATCCTCCGATCTTCCACGATGCTGTTCGACAAGGCCAAGATCCACGTGCACGCCGGCGACGGCGGGAACGGCTGCATGAGCTTCCGCAGGGAGGCGCATGTGCCCCATGGCGGGCCCGACGGCGGCGACGGCGGGCGCGGCGGCGACGTCGTGCTCGTGTGCGACGACTCCCTGCGCGATCTGCAGTCCTTCAAGCGCCGCGCGCACTACAAGGCCGACCGCGGCCGCCACGGCGAGGGCTCGCAGCGCGAGGGTGCCGACGGCGGGACGCTCGAGGTCAAGGTGCCCCCGGGCACGCAGGTCACCCTCGAGGACGGCACGGTCCACGACCTCGTCGTGCACGGCCGGCGCGTCGTCGTCGCGAGGGGCGGATCGGGGGGGCGGGGGAACCGTCGCTTCAAGAGCTCCACCCACCAGTCGCCACGGTTCGCCGAGCGCGGCCTGCCCGGCTCGGAGGCCTGGATCGAGCTGCGCCTCAAGCTGCTCGCCGACGTCGGGTTCGTCGGCGTCCCCAACGCGGGGAAGAGCTCGCTCCTGTCGGTGATGACGCGCGCCGCGCCGAAGATCGCGGGCTATCCGTTCACGACGCTCGAGCCGCAGCTCGGCACGATCGAGCTCGACGGACGCCAGCTCATCCTCGCCGATATCCCGGGCCTCGTCGAGGGCGCGAGCGAGGGCCACGGGCTCGGGCACGACTTCCTCGCGCACGTCGAGCGCACGCGCCTCCTCGTCCACGTCCTCGACCTCGCACCGCTCGACGGGTCCTCGCCGGAGGACAACTACGAGACGATCGAGCGCGAGCTCGCGCTGCACGACCCGCGGCTCGCGGCGCTCCCGCGCGTCCTTGCGCTGTCGAAGGCCGACCTCGTCACTGACGACGAGATCGAGCTCGCCGTCTCGGTCTGGACCGAGCGGTTCTCGCGGGACCTGCCGCCGCTCGAGGAGTGGGAGGAGCGCGACCCGCTCGCCGTCACGCCGGTCGTCGTCACGTCCTCGGCGACCCACCGCGGCCTCGACGAGCTCGCCGCCGAGCTGTTCCGGCGTGTCCCGGTCGGCGCGCCCGATACCCGTCTCGCCGCCGAGGAGGATCTCGCCGAGCACCGCGTCTTCCGGCCCGCGCGGGGGCGGGGCTGGGACGTCGAGGCGGTCTCCGAGGGCGAGTGGCGCGTCCACGGACCGGCCGTCGACACGCTCATCGCGCGGCACGACCTCGAGAACGACGAGGCGCTCAACCACGTCGAGCGGACCCTCAAGCGCATGGGCGTCATCCGCGTGCTCGAGGAGGCCGGGTTCGCGACCGGCGACGACGTCGAGATCGGCGGGGTCGTCTTCGAGCTCGACCCCGACTGACGCCTCGGCGCCGCACGGCCTGCCGGTCGTGCACGCGTGTCCGTAACCTTGCGGGCCGCAATGGCCCGGATCGTCGTCAAGCTCGGATCGAGCGTCGTCGCCCACGACGACGGGACCCTGCGCGACGCCGTGCTCGCCCGGATCTGCGCCGCGCTCGCCGATCGGCACGCCGCGGGCGACGACGTCGTCCTCGTGACGAGCGGGGCCATCGCCCGCGGGATGCGGGTGATGGAGCTCCCCGTCCGCCCGACGGCGATCGAGGACCTGCAGGCGGCGAGCGCTGTCGGTCAGGGCAAGCTCTACCGGGTCTACGACGAGCTGCTGCGCGAGCGTGGCGTGACGAGCGCGCAGATCCTCCTCACGTTCTTCGACATGAGCGCGCGTGGCCACTACCTCAACGCCCGCAGGACGCTCGGGCGCCTGCTCGACTGGCGGGTCGTCCCGGTCATCAACGAGAACGACACGACGACGACCGACGAGATCTCCTTCGGGGACAACGACTTCCTCGCCGCGCAGGTCGCGGTCCTCGTCGGCGCCGACCAGCTCGTCCTGTGCAGCGACATCGAGGGCCTCTTCACCGCCAACCCGCGGACCGACCCGCAGGCGGAGATGGTGCGCGAGGTCGCGGACTTCGATGCGCTCCAGGCGCTCGACATCGGGCACGCCACGTCACCTCTGGGCTCGGGCGGGATGCGCTCGAAGGTCGTCGCGGCCGAGATGGCGACCGCGGCCGGGATCCCCACGACGATCTGCAGCGGGATCCGGGAGGGGGCGCTCGACACGGTCCTCGCGGGCGGGGACGCGGGGACCCGGTTCGCGAGCCGCGGCGCCCGCTACTCGTCGTTCAAGCTGTGGCTGAAGTACGCCAAGCCGTCCCGCGGGAGCGTCGTCGTCGACGAGGGCGCGGTCCGCGCGCTCCAGGCGGGCACGGCGAGCCTCCTCCCGGTGGGGATCGTCGAGGTCCACGGCGGATTCGACGCCGGGGACGCCGTGGACATCGTCGGGCGTGACGGCGCGGCGGTCGCGAAGGGCATCTCGGCGTTCAGCGCGCTCGAGCTCGCGCAGGTCCGCGGGCTCAAGACCGCCGCGGTCCGGGAGCGCCTCGGCGGCGCCACCGACGAGGCGGTCCACCGGGACTACCTCGTCCTCGCCTGAGCGCACCCGTCGACCGAGGCGGTGACACGGCGGGCGCGACGCGCTACCTTTGCGCCAATGCGCCAGATTGTCGCGCGTCTCGTCGCACTTGGGCTGATCGTCGCGGCAGGGGCGCCAGCGGCTCCGGCGGCGTCGGGGGCGCAGGGAGGCCGGGCGCAGAACGGCCTCACGCAGGTGCGAGGGACGGAACCGACGGCGACGACCGCGCAGGCACGCCGGCGTCCCGTGCGGTCGCGCGGCGTCTACCGCACACCCGGATACCGCGGTCTGCGACGCGTGCCGCGGACCGGTTCCGCACCGCCGCCGCCGTCCGTCGCCCTCAGCCCGAACGGCTGGAACCCCGATGTCCACGTGGACGCCGCGGGCACGGCCCACGTCGTCTGGGCCGAGGACCTGGACCCGGGCGGCGCGAACCACGTCAACGACATCGTGCGCTACTGCCGCCTGCCGCGCGGCGCCGCGGCGTGCACGAACCCCTCGACCCTTCCGTTCGACCCGGCGCTCACGCCGAGCGAGGACTACGCCGGACCCCGGATCCTCCAGGTCGGGGACGGCCTCGTGATCCTCACCTCGCGCTATCCGGCCGTCCGGGAGCACCCGGACGGAGGGACGAGCGACCGGGCGCTCTACGCGGCGACCTCCACGGACGGAGGGACGACGTGGAGCCCTCCGGTGATCGTGGGCACGCAGGCCGCCTCAGGCGACGCCCTCGTGTGGGGCGGCGCCGCGCCGCGGATCACCGTCCTCAGCGACACGCAGACGGGCGGGACGGTCGCGCAGACGGTCGTCCCCGGCGCCTACGTGCGTGCCG
>JBFIDS010000402.1:0-3927 GCA_041603715.1 Paraconexibacter sp.
CGCGTCGCGCGTCCCGGGCGCGGCGCAGCATGCGCCACGTCCCCGCCCCGACGATCCCGTCGGCCTCGAGATCGTGGCGGCGCTGGAAGCGCTTGACCGCCCTGAGCGTGCCCGGGCCGAAGACGCCGTCGACCGTCAGACCGAGCATCTTCTGGAGCTTCTCCACGCGCTCCCCGCGGTCCCCTCGCTCGAGCGGCGCGGCGACGGCCGGTCCGCCGAGCACGAGCGCGACGACGAGCGCCGTGGACAGCGCGAGGACGAGACGACGGAGGGCCGCCTGTGCGAGAGGGGGAACGGGCATGGCTGAGGGGGATGCGCCGGAGCGCGGCGCGCCACGCTAGCAACGGGAATACGCGCGTTTGCAGGATCTCTTGCAGCCGCAGGACCGGGGACGGGTCCTGCGACGGGCCTCCCCGGATGCAGGCACGCCGACCCGAACGCCTGCCAGGCCCGCTGACGCGCGGCGGGCACCCACCCTCCCGGTGCGGGTCCGTCGGGACCCGCGCGCGCGGCGCCCGTCGGCCCGCAGGGGGATGCGGAAGCGACGCTGAGGGTCAGGCGATGATGAGCGACTGCGGGTCCTGCGGATCCACCTTGACCGGCACCGCCGTGCCGGGCTGGAACTGCGGGATCGCGACGAGAGCCAGGGTCTGACGCACGGTCGCGGCGTACGGTTCGCCGCTCGTCGTCACCGTGAGGTCGATGTCGCACTCCGGGTTCTCGTTGATGAACACGCCGGTCTGCCGCACCGCGGTGATCGTCGCGGTCCCCGGGATGCCGTTCTGCGAGAGGTGCATCGCCTTCTGCTGATGGGCGACCTGCCCCTCGAGCGTCTCGCTCATCTGTGCCATGCCGTCCTTCGCCAGGCGCATCGATCCGCCGATACCCCGGTACTCGGGCGGCGTCATCGCCTCGGCCTGCTTCTTGACGGTCCTGAGGTTCTTGAGGAAACCCATGTGGCTCACCTCCGGTCGCGGTGTGGTCACCGTGACCGTCCCATGATCGGGAGCGGGCCGACAAGGGCGCGAGACCACCCTGAGACCGCGCTGCGACCCGCGTGGGTCCGCCTCAGCCGCGGTCCTCGCCCCGGCGCACGTGCGGGGTGAGGAACGCGAGCGGGAGGCCCGCCCCCGCCTCCCGTCGGACGGTGAGGATCCGGCGGCCCGGCTGAACGGCGTCCTTCGGGTCACCGACGAGGTCCGGGCCGAGGGACGCGGCGAGCGCGTCGACGTCGGGGACCACGGCGACGAGACCCCAGAACCGCGCGGGCTCCGCCGGGTCGACGTCCGGGACGTCGCCGCCGACCTCCACGATGACGTCGTCGGCGAGCCGGAAGAACCCCTGCCGGAACCCGCCGCCCGCGTCGCGCACGCGGCGCAGGTCGAGCCCGGCGCCACGCAGCGCGTCGAGCGTCCGGTCGAGGGCGGGGGTCATGACGACGACGTGGTCGAGGCGTGTCGCCCCGTTGGGGTGCACGCCACCCGGGGTGACGTCGGCGACCTCCGCGACGCGGTGGGTCGTGAGGCCGTCGATGGGGCCCTCGGCTCCGAGCACCGCCTCGCCGGCGAGCGTCCACCCCGTCATCCCCGTGGCGGACCCGCCGTCGTCGCCGCTCAGGCGGATCGTCGTCGCGCCGAGGCGCAGCGACCCGGACACCGCGTCCACGGCGAAGCCGAGCCGGGTCCAGGCAGCGGGGTCGGCGGCGATGTCGATCTCGGCGAGCCGGGGGCGTGCGGCGGGGATGTCGGTCACGCCGGCATCGTCGCATCCCGGCCGACCTCGAAACCCGCCCGGGCCGCGAGCCGCGTGTAGCGCCCACCCGCGATGAGGAGGTCCGCGTGGGTGCCGAGCTCCTCGAGCCGGCCCCGGTCGAGCACGGCGATCTGGTCGGCGTCGCGGATCGTCGACAGCCGGTGGGCGATCGCGATCGTCGTACGGTTCTCGGCGAGGTCGTCGAGCGCGGCCTGGACGAGGCGCTCCGTCTCCGTGTCGAGGGCGCTCGTCGCCTCGTCGAGCACGAGCACGGGCGGGTTGCGCAGGATCGTGCGCGCGATCGCGATGCGCTGCTTCTCGCCGCCGCTGAACCGGTAGCCGCGTTCCCCCACGACGGTGTCGTAGCCGTCGGGGAGCGAGGAGATGAGGTCGTGGATGCGGGCGGCCCTCGCGGCGGCGACGAGCTCCTCGTCGCTCGCCTCGGGCTTGGCGAAGCGGAGGTTCTCGGCGATCGACGAGTGGAACAGGTAGGTCTCCTGCGAGACGATCCCGACCGTCCGCGCGAGCGAGGCGAACGACAGCTCGCGGACGTCGACGCCGTCGATCGTGACCCGCCCGCCGGTCACGTCGTAGAGCCGGGCGACGAGGTAGCCGAGCGTCGTCTTGCCCGACCCGGTCTCCCCCACGATCGCGAGGGTCGACCCTGCGGGCACATCGATCGAGACGCCGTCGATCGTGGCGGGGCCGTCGGCCTCGTAGCGGAACCGGACGTCGTCGAGGACGACGCGCCCCTCGACCGTGCGTCCTTCGGCCTGGAGGTCGACGGGCTCGGCCGACTCCTCGATGTCGACGCGCAGGTCGAGGTACTCGAAGATGCGGTGGAAGAGCGCGAGAGAGGCCTGCACGTCGACGCTCACGCTGAGCAGCGACTGGATCGGGAAGAAGAGCCGGGTCTGCAGCTGCGTGAAGGCGACGAGCGTGCCGATCGTGATCGTGTCCGATCCGCCGGCGAGCGACTGGCCCGCGAACCAGTACACGAGCGCCGGCATGATCGCGAAGCTCATCTGGACCGACGCCATCCGCCAGCGCCCTGCCATCCGCGCACGGACCTCGAGGTCGGCGAGCTGCTCGGACTCCTCCTCGAAGCGGCGGGCGAGCTCGGGGCTGCGGCCCATGGTCTTGCCGAGCATGATGCCGCTCACGCTGAGGGACTCCTGGACGAGCGAGCTCATGTCCGCCATGCGGCCCTGCCGGACGGCCGTGATGCGCTTGCGCTCCTGGCCGACCCGGCGGGTGAGCCAGACGAACAGCGGAAGGAGCGCGAAGCTGAACGCCGCGAGGCGCCAGTCGAGGACGATCATCGCGATCGTCACGGCGAGCACCGTCGTGACGTTCGAGACGAACGAGGTCGCCGTGTTCGTCACGACGTTCTGGACGCCGCCGATGTCGTTGGCGATCCGGGACTGCACCTCCCCCGTGCGCGTCCGCGTGAAGAACGCGAGCGACAGGCGCTGGAGGTGGCGGTACACCGCGGCGCGTAGATCGTGCATCACGCGCTGGCCGACGACGTTCGACATCCACGTCTGCACGACGCCGAGGGCACCGGTGACGATCGCGACGGCGATCATCCCGAGCACGAGCCCGGTGAGCAGCGCCGTGTCGTTCTGCGGGATCGCGGTGTCGAGGACCTCGCGCAGGAGGAACGGCGAGATCATCCCGATCGCGGCGCTCAGCGTGATGAGCCCGAGGACGACGGTGAGCCGCAGCTTGTACGGCCGGAACAGACGCGTGATCCGGCGCAGGTCGACGTGGTCGGCGGGGACGCGGTCGAAGGGCGGCGGATCGGTCGGGAAGCGGCTCACTCATGAGCAGTGTGGCAGGAAACAGTTGAGGTTGTCAACCTTTGCGGTCGCGGACCAACTCGGGCGCGTGTCCCCCGCCCTCGCTCACCGACGCTTGGGCCGGTTCTTCTTGCGCGACTCGCGGGCCGTCTTCGCCTTGGCCCGGCGCTTGCGGTGATCGGCGCGGCGGTGCTCGGCATCGTGGGCCGCGTTGGCTCCCGCCGCGCGTCCCGGACGCAGGTCTTCCTCGGTGACCGGGCGGCGCCGGCGCGCGTCGATGATGATCGCGGCCGCGATCCCGACGAGCACGACGACCCCGCCGAGGATGATGAGCGCCCTCTGACCGCCGTCCAGCCCGTCGTCCCCCGCCTCC
>JBFIDS010000403.1:0-3923 GCA_041603715.1 Paraconexibacter sp.
CCCGACGAGGCCGTTCCTCTCGCCCTGGCGAACCGTCGCCTGGGCGTAGATGCGCCCCACGGCCCTCACCACGCGGCGCACCGGCTGGTTGAACCGGTGCGCCGGGCGGCCGCGGCGGTACTTCTGGACCCGACGCCAGAACCCGACGACGAAGATCGCCGTCGAGACGACGGACAGGACGTAGAAGAGCCCCTTCTCCCAGGTCGCGAAGTTCTCGAAGACCTCGCGGGTCTTCTCCTCGGTGGCGGCGATGAGGAGCATCGGGTCGGTGGCGCTCGCCTCAGGCGACCGAGGTCGCCGCTTCGATCCGCTCGGTGAGCGCGGGGAGGATGTCGAAGAGATCCTCGGTCGTGCCGAAGTGGGCGACGTCGAAGATCGGCGCCTTCTCGTCGGTGTTGATCGCGATGATCAGTTCGGCGTCCCGCATCCCCTCGAGGTGCTCCGGAGCGCCCGAGATGCCGCAGGCGATGTAGAGCCTCGGCGTCACCTTGCGCCCCGACTTGCCGACCTGGCGAGTCTTCGGGAGCCAGCCGGCGTCCGCGACCGGCCGCGAAGCGCTCACGACGCCCCCGAGAGCGTCGGCGAGCTCCTGGGCGAGCTCGACGTTCTCCTCCCCTCCGATCCCGCGACCGACGGAGATGAGGATCTCCTCGGCCGTGATGTCGACGTCCGAGGTCTCCGGCTCGATGCGCCCGAGGAACGTCATGCTCAACGAGTCGAGACCCGCCATCGGGGCGACGGCCTCCACCTCCGGGGCCCCACCGCCCTCCGCGGGCGGGAAGGCACCCGCGACGACCGACGCGATCCCCGACGGGAGTTCCACCTCGGCGTTGAGCTTGCCGCCGAACACCTGACTCGTCGCGACGACGACGTCACCGTCGATCGCGAGGTCGACGCAGTACGCGACGAGCGGGGATGACATGCGTGCGGACAGCGAGCCCGCGAGGTCCATCCCGACGGTCGTGTTCGCGATGAGCGTGAGCCGCGGGTCGCGGTCGCGGAGGATCGCTTCGAGCGCGATCACGTACGCCTCCGGGAGGAAGTTCGCGAACGCCGTGTGCTCGACGGACAGGACCCGGTCCGCGGGCAGGGCCGACGCGTGCGTGTCCCCCCACCCGTCGTGGAGGAGGACCGCGACGGCCTGGCCCCCGGTCGCGCCCGCGAGCTCACGGGCCTTCCCGAGGAGCTCGGCCGCGCTGTCGTGGACGGCGCCGGCGTGATGCTCGACGAGGACGAGGATGTCGTTTCCCATGGTTCCGGTCTCCTTCGGTCAGGCCTTGACGAGGCCGCGGTCGGCGATGATCTGCGCGAGGCGCCCGGCGATGTCCTCCGCGTCGCCGGAGAGCATCTCCGCCTGGGAGCTCATCTCCGGCGCGTAGAGGCGCCGGATCGTGAGTCCTCCGGCGTCGCCGGAGGAGTCCGGCGCGTCCATCACCTCGAGGCCACCGGACTGCATCGCCTGACGGACGCGGCTGATGGCGACGTAACGCGGGGCCTGGCGAGCGGCCTGGACGCCGACGACGGCCGGGCCGGTCACCGCGATCTCGTGGACGACCCCGGCCCCGAACTCCTGGGTGACCTTCACCCCGGCGTCGTGGGGCTCGACCGCGATGGCGACCGAGACGTGCGGTCGGCCGAGCAACCCGGCGAGCAGGACGCCGGTCTGCCCGTCGAGGTCCTCGGGGCTCTGGACCCCGATGAGGACGACGTCGGCGTCGAGTCCGCCGACGACCTCGGCGAGGATCGCGGCCCGCTGGTGGCTCGTGATGCCGCCCTCGAAGTCCCCGGACAGCTTGATCGCGCGATCCGCGCCCTTCGCGAGCGCCGCGAACAGCGTCTGGTCGACGTCGGTCTCGTCGAGACCGATGACCGTGACGGTCGTCCCGCCCCCGGCCTCCTTGAGGAGGAGGGCCTCCTCGAGCGCCTGCTCGTCCCACTCGTTGGAGACGAACGTGAGGTACTCGCGTTCGATGTCGGTGCCCTCGTCGTTGAGCTCGAGCTCCTCGACGAGGTCGACGGTCTGCTTCATGGGGACGACGATGTGCATCAGATCTCCTGGTCGGTGAGGAATCGTCCCGCTGCCGGCGGGGCACGGTGGGCGGGCGGGCGCGTCGGGCAGGGTCCGTCACGCAGCAGCGCGTCGAGGTCGAGTTGGGCGCGGACGACGCGAAGGTCGTCCGCGGTCGGCTGCCACGGGAAGTCGCGCGGGGACTCGCTCGGGCGCCAGCTCCCCATCGGTCGGGTGCACCCGGGCTCCCCGCCCGAGCTCGGGCAGCCGTTCGTCATGAACGCCCAGCCCGCGTCGACGGTGCGTTCGACGTCGGCGCGCGGCACGTGGATCGCGGCGAGCGCCCCGGAGTCGTCGTAGCGGAAGGCGTCCGCACGGTAGCCCTCCTCCTCGAGGAGGAACTTCGCGAGCTGGAGGCGGCGCCAGCGCTCGACGGGCGTCTTGGGCTGGTCGCCCATCCGCGAGTCGGGCTCCGGGTTGAAGCAGAAGAGGTACGAGTAGATCTGGCGGTCGAGGAGCCGCTCGAACATCGTCATCAGGTCGTGATCGGTCTCCCCCAGCCCGACGAGCGTGTGGCAGTTGACCATCCACGCCCCGAAGATGTTGCGCGCGTGATCGACGATCTCCCAGTACTGCTCCCACTTCAGCCCTCCGTGCGGGACGTCGGTCCGGATCGACCGGAACAGATCCTCCGTGACGGCATCGAGGCCGATCCCGATCATCTGCACGCCCACGCCGTGGAGGGCACGCAGGCGCTCCTCGGTGAGCGTCGGCGGCGCGACGAGGACGGAGAGCGGCGCGGCGACGTTCGAGGTGATGCGGCGGGAGATGTCGAGCGTGTCGCGGTAGGCAGAGCCGTGGGTGACCATCGAGATGCACAGGCGCGTGAGCTTGTGCTCGTGGCGCACCATCCGCCGCACGAGCTCGTCGGTCTCCACGAGGGGCCATTCCACGCGGATGAACGACTTGTCCTCGTAGTCGCCGGGTCGGGTCCGCGCGAGCCCGCAGTACCCGCAGTCCGACAGGCAGCCCTGGTCGTAGTTGAGGAGGAGGTTGATCCCGCCGAACGGGAACTCCCGGCTGAACCGGCCGGACGTGAAGCGGAGCGCGAGCGCGCTCGCGTACGAGATCCGTACCCAGTCGGGGCTCGTCATCGGGGCGTTCCCGACGACCGGAAGCTCGATCGTGCTCATGTCTCCTCCACAGCGGCGCTCGTCGGGACGGGTCCGGCGCACGCGGCCGGTTCCGGGAAGTAGCAGGACCCGCTGAGGCGGACCGGGAGTGCGCCGGTGCGCTGCATCGCCAGGCGCGCCGCGTCCCACACCGCAGCGGCGACGGCGCGTGACGGGAGACCGAGGACGCCGTCGCCGAGCACCTCGTCGCATACGTCGCCGACGAGGTCGGGCTCGGCGGGAAGCCAGCGCAGCCGGGATTCGAGCGTGGCGATCTGGGGCGGGAGTGCGTTGACGTCCCCGGTCACCATGACGCTCGTCAGCGCCGTGTCCTGGACGCCGACGTAGACCCGAAGCGTCCCGTCGGCGGTACGGACCGTGGCGGAGCCATGAGCGTCCGACGGGCCGCACCGCCCGTCGACCCAGTCCGACGCCGCGTACTTCTCCACGACGAGGGCGTTCGCGCGCCCGGTCTCGCGCGCGTCGGGCAGTGCGGCGATGAGCTCGACGCCGAGCGCCGAGGCGAACCCCTGGGCGATCTCGTCGCGGATTCCGTCGGCGTCGACGGGCCGGCCCAGCTCGCGGGAGACCGTCGTCACCCGCTCTGCGACCCGCGCGACGGCCCGCGCCGATGGCGGCGCGCCCGGGATCCGGAGCGCCTGGAGCATCAGTGCGGTGTCGAGATCGGCGAGGACGCTCGCATGGAAGAGGAGCGCACCGCGGCCGTCGAGGTGAAGGCCGAG
>JBFIDS010000404.1:0-3912 GCA_041603715.1 Paraconexibacter sp.
CGCGAACTCGCCGTCGCCGACCCCGCGGCCGGCCCCGGGCCCGGCCGGGCCGGACGAGGCGAAGCGCGGCCGGGACGGCCTGCCCGGCGGGGTGCTCCTCCTGCTCCTCGTCGTCCTCTCGCTCGCGGGCTCGGCGTTCGTGCTCGTCCGCGAGGAGCGCGCCAACCGGGACGACCCCGTCCAGGCCGCCCAGCGCGGCGAGATCTCGACGCTCGACGGACGCTCCCTCCTGCGGACGGCGAACCTCGAACGGGCCTGGACGGCCGTGCGCGAGGAGCTGGGCGAGGACGATGTCGTGCCCGACCTCACCGTCTCGCCGGTCGGCGTCGTGGTCACGGCGCGCGACTCGCGGGAGCGCCAGCGCCAGCTCGTCGCCGACGTCGCCTTCGGTGTCCGGACGGTCGATCGGGGGGAGAGCGCGCGGGAGGGCCTCCGCCCCGCCGACGTCCCGATCACGGCGGTCGAGCGCGCGGTCCGCGGGGTCCTCGGCCGCAACGGCCCCGGAGCGCGGGTGGCGACGGTCCGCGCCTCGATCACGCCCGCGCGGGCGGACTCGCCCCCGAGCCTCGTGGAGTGGAAGGTCGACGTCGAGGGGGTGCGGATCGCCCGGCGCACGTGGTTCGCGAGCCCGGACGGGTCACGCGTGCGGCTCTCCTCGGAGCCGCGGGAGATCACGCAGGAGCCCGTGTCGTGACGACCTCGCTGCGACAGCTCCTCGGTGTGACGCTCATCGCGGGCGCGATCGTCCTCAGCGCCTACGAGATCTACGAGCTCGTCCGCGTCGGGACGTGCGGCGCGCCCCCGGGCGCCGTCGCGCTGCGCGAATGCCCGGACGGCACCGGCGGCCACGTGCTGCTCCTCCTGCTCGGCATCTTCGTCCTGCCGTTCCTCGGGGCCTACGTCGCACGCAACGGAGGGCTCCTCATCGCCTGGTGGTGCCTGCTGTGGATCGCGATGGGGTCGGCGTCGCTCGTGGCCGGGCACGGGCCCGCGGCGCCGCTGCAGACGGACGGGGCCGACGCGGGCGCGATCACGTTCCTCGGGATCGGCGTCCTCTCCCTGCTCGGCGCCGTCGCGGTCGCACGCGGCACCCGCGGCACACCCGCCGAGCGGGTCGGCGCGCTCCCGAGGGAGTTCGGGGTGGCGGGCGCGCCCCCGGCGCACCGGCCGGTCACGCCCGGGGACGTGCAGCCCCTCGCGACGCTGCTCGGCGCCGCCGCTGCGAAGGCGGCGGCCTCCCCGGCCGCCGGACCCGTCGAGGCGCGACTGCGCAAGCTCCAGGAGCTGCGGGCCGCCGGGCTCATCACCGAGGAGGAGCTCGTCGCACGCCGACGTGAGATCCTCGACGAGGTCTGAGCCGGTGCGGTCGCGTCGTCAGCCCGGCATGTGGTGGGCGACGAGGTCGTCCCCGTCGCGTTCGAGCCGGTAGCGGTGCGTGGGGCCGGTGAAGATCGCCGGCTCCTGCGCACCGTCGTCCTGGGCGGTCGCGGGGTCGGGCATGTCGACACACGCTGCCCCGCGGTACAGCGCGGGGAGCGGCTGCTCGCTTCCGTCGTACGGGCCTCCCACCCAGTGGACGTCGACCCAGCCCTCTTGAGCCATGCGACCGCCTACCGCGCGAAGCTCTGGTCGGCGGCGAGGTCCATCGCGAACGCGGCGAGCAGCTTCGCGGCCGCCTGCACGTCGCCGATCTGGACCATCTCGACCGGGGAGTGCATGTAGCGCAGCGGCAGTCCGACGAGGCCGGTCGGGATGCCGGAGCGCGTGAGGTGGATCGCATCAGCGTCGGTGCCCGTCCGCCCCGCGGAGGAGCTGATCGTCACGTCGATCTCGTGCTTCTTCGCGACGTCGTGGAGCAGCTCGAAGACGACCGGGTTGAGGATCGACCCGCGCTCGAGGACGGGACCCGACCCGAGCTCGTGCTTGCCGAGCTCCTTGACGTCGATCCCCGGCTGGTCGGTCGCGAAGGTGACGTCGACGACGATCGCCACGTCGGGCTGGAGGTCGTGGGCGGTGGTCCGGGACCCGCCGAACGTGATCTCCTCCTGGACCGCCGCCACCGCGACGACGTCCCCGGGCGCGCCGCCGGCCTCGGCGACGAGCCGGGCCGCCTCGTAGGCGACGTAGCAGCCGAGGCGGTTGTCCATGGAGCGGGAGATCGCCCGGTCGTTGGGAAGCTCGACGGGCTCACCGGAGATGACGGCGACGTCGCCGATCCGCACCCGCGGCTCGTCGTCCTTCTTCGCCCCGATGTCGATGTGGAGGTCCTCGAGCTTCGTCGGCTTGTCGCGAGCATCCCCCTTGAGGAGATGGATCGGCTTCTTCCCGATGACGCCGGGGACGACCCCGTCCTTCGTCATCACGTCGACCCGCTGACCGACGAGGTTCGGCGGGTCCCAGCCGCCGACGCCGATGACGTAGAGGAAGCCGTCGTCGTCGATGTGGGTGACGATGAGCCCGATCTCGTCGATGTGCCCGACGATCGCGACGCGGCGCCCGCCTGCCGTTCCCGGCACGCGTGCCCGCACCGTGCCCATGACGTCGGTCGAGACCTCGGCGAACTCCTCGGCCGCCTCGCGGAAGACGGCGGCCGGCGCGGTCTCGTAGCCGGACGGCCCGGCGGCGGTGAGCAGACGGTGCAGGACGGGCGGGATGGGCATGGCGCGGCACGCTACCGATCGCGCGCCGCACGTCCGTCCTGCGACGCGCTTCCGCAGGACGGGCGTCCGGCGCGCGAGCGTCAGTTGAGGCGGGCGCGCAGTCGGTTGAGCTCCAGCTCGAGGACCGTCCGTGAGTCGGCGTCGCAGGGCAGGTCGAGGCGCAGCTCGGCCGCGCGGATGGCCAGGCCGACATCCCCGCGCTCCATCGCGCCGGACGCGAGCGCGGTCAGCGCGTGATAGGCGACCTGATGGGGGCACCGCCAGCGCGCGTCGACGGGCAGCTCGCCCCCCGGGACGCGTCGCGCGCCGTCGGCGGGGTCGAGCACGACCGCCTCGCGGCCCCTCCGGTGCGCGACGAGCGGCCGGCCCTCCGCGACGATGACCCCGAGCGGCACGCCGGCCCGGCGCCCGGCGAGCACGTGGATCGCGGCGAGGAGGACGGGGTGCCCCGCCCGGCGCTCGAGCACGCGGTCGATGGCGACGGCGTCGAGCGTGGCGGCGGGGAGCGGTCGCAGGTCCCCGAGGGCGGTGCGCATCGCGTCGAGCTGTGCTGCGGGGTCGAGGCCGCGCACGTACCCGACGTCGAGGGCGATGCGGTCGAGGGCGAGCGTCACCGCGCTGACGTCGACGAGGCGGAACTCGCCGACGAGCGAGACGAGGAAGCGCTCGAGGTCGGGGCACGACGCGCACGCGAGCGTCGCGAAGGGCCCGGTCGGGAGGGGGTCGGGGGCGGGGTCGGTACTCATGATTAGGTGAGCCTAACGGATATCCGATTCGAACGGTCGGCAATTGGCGCCCTGCGCGTGGTGGTGCCGAGCCGCGACGGGCCGCTACGAGTGGGACATCCACATGGGCGTGATCGACATCATCGGCGTCCCCGCCGCGATCTTCTTCGTCCTCGTCGTTCGCGCGCTCCAGCGCGGCACGTTCCGCGACTGGAACGAGATCTCGAGGCGCCTGGGCGGCGACGGGGACGGGTCCGCGACGGGACCGGGGGGCAGCCCGCCGACACCGCGACCCCGGGTCGCGGTCGTCACCCGCCCCTGAGTCCCGTTCTCAGTGGGGTCCCGGGCGCAGCGGCGTCCGGACCGGCCGGGTCGCCTGCGGGGTGGCCGGGCCGTGGCCGACGGCGGCGAGCGATCGCCGCAGCGAGGTGAGGAGGAGCTTCATGCGCGACCCGTCACCCCGCGACGGCGGCGCTCACACCACCGCCGTCGCGAGGGTCGGGAGCGCCCGCTACGAGGCGGCGATC
>JBFIDS010000405.1:0-3906 GCA_041603715.1 Paraconexibacter sp.
ATCGCGGCGAGCAGCGTTCGCGGACGGGTGGGGGGGAAGGGACGGGGCACTCTGCGCTCCTTGCCTCGATGTGGAACCTAGGACGCCGGGCCGGCGGCTCGGCGGGTGCGCACGGCCAGACTACGGGGCGAGCGCGCGGGTGCGCAAACCGCAGGCGTCGCGGCCCGGACGCGCCGACCGGGTTCTTTCCTATGCTCCCGCGCCATGCGGGAATGGCCCCAGACGACGATCACGACCGACGACCCCGGCTTCCGGGCGCTCGTCTGGTCCGACTACCGGGCGGCGCTCAACAGCAGCGGTCGTCGCGAGTCTCGGCGTCGCAGCCGGCTGCTCATGCTCCCGCGGATGCTTTTCAACCCGTCGCTCCAGTTCGCGCTGCTCGTGCGGATCGGGCAGAAGGGTCCGAGCGCTCTCCTGCATCCCGTCCGGTGGCTGCAGGTCGTCATGTTCTCCTCGGAGATCTGGTGGTTCCGCGGCGAGCACGCGATCGTCATCGGCCCCGGCGTCGTCTTCCCGCATCCGATGAACATCCTCGTCGGGCCGGGGACGAAGATCGGGACGGGCGTGATCATCTACAACAGCACGAACATCGGCGCCGACCGGAGCTTCGAGACCGGGGCGAGCGCCGACGAGGTCGCCGGCCGGGCCGTGCGAATCTCCGACGGGGCGATCATCTACGCCTACGCGGTGGTGTAGGGCCCCTACAGCATCGGCGACGGCGCGGTGGTCGGACTCCGCGTCGTGCTCGACGAGGACGTGCCCCCGGGCGCGCTGAAGACGCCCAAGGCGATGCGGGCCGCGGGAGAGTGGCCGGGGCAGCCCGCCCGGCGCTGGCCAGAGCCCGAAGCCTGACCCGCCCGCCGCCCGGCGTCGCGGGCCGACGGGTCAGCCGGCCGTGGTCTCCGACTCGCCGTCCTCCGGGTGGGCGGGGGCCGGCGGCGGCGCCTGCGCGAGCATCGACCGCAGGAGTGCGAGCACGACGTGCGGCGCACGCTCCTCGAGCGTCGCCATCGCGTCCGGCGTGAGGACGAGGAACTTCGAGGGCTCGTCGGCCACGACGTCCGTCGCGTGGGGCTCGCCGCTTGCCACGGCCCGCTTGCCGAAGCTCGTCCCGGCGCGCAGGACCGCGACCTGCCGTGCGCCTCCCGTGTGCTCGGTGGTCGCGCTCGCCTGCCCCGCGACGACGAGGAAGATGCCGGCGGGCGGGTCTCCCTCCGCGACGATCTGCTCGCCCGCGTCGGCCTGTCGCTCCTCGAGCAGCTCGCCGAGGACCTCGAGGTCCTCGGGCGTGAAGTCGGCGACGAGAGGGTGCTCGGCGAGGTCGATTCGCGCCTCGGGTGCGTCGCCGGCGCCGCGGGTCTCGATGATCCTGTCCTCCGCCCAGGCGATCGCGCTGTCGAGGTCGTCGAAGACCGGAGACGTCTCGCGCTCGCGGTCCGGGAACGTGACGTCCGGGTCGACCATGACGGTGACGCACGCGCGGGCATCGAGCCCCGCCCGGGCGTCGAGCAGCATCCGCCGGGCGATGGCGGCGACGTCGTCGACGTGCTGGACGTCGAGGATGATGACGTCGAGGTCGGGCGCGCGGCCGGTCAGCTCGCGCACGACCGACTCGGCCCCGGCGAAGAGGAGGTCGCCGTGCAGCTCGTAGACGCGGCCCCGCCACCCGTGCTCGTCGAGCACAGCCTGCTCGTCGGGCGTGCGGCGCAGGCTCGACGGAGCGGTCCGCAGGTCGTAGGTCCCGCGCACCGCGGAGCGGCGGGCCCGGGTGACGCGCAGCACGTGGAGCTCCAGCTCGTTGGAGAGCCTCCGGCAGGCACGGGTCGCCCGGACGCTGTTGCCGCCCCGGTCGAGCCGGGGGGAGAAGACCGCGATCGCGACCTGGCCCGGGAGGACGGCGACGATGCCGCCCCCGAGGCCGCTCTTGGCCGGCATGCCGACGTCGGCGAGCCACTCCCCGGCGGAGTCGTACATGCCGCACGTCGCCATCACGCTGAGCACACGCTCGACGTACTCCGCGGCGAGGACGCGCTCGCCCGTGCGCGGGTGGGCACCGCCGTTGGCGAGCGTCGCGCCCATGAGAGCGAGATCGCGGCAGTCGACGAGCAGCGAGCACTGGCGGAAGTACAGGTCGACCGCGAGCTCGGGATCCTCGTCGATCGCACCGGTGCCGCGCAGGAGGTGACCGATCGCCCGGTGGCGGTGCGCGATCTCCATCTCGGCGGCGAAGATCTCCGCGTCGAAGGCGAGATCGCGGCCCGCCCACGCCGAGTAGCAGGACCGGACCCGGGCGAAGCGCTCGTCGCGATCGGTTCCGTGGACGAGCGCGGCCGCGGCGATGGCACCGGCGTTGATCATCGCGTTGCGCGGACGCCCGGAGGACGCCTCGAGGCTGATCTCGTTGAAGGAGTCCCCGGACGGCTCGACGTCGATGCGCGCGTCGACGTGCTCGAGCCCGTTGTCCGCGAGAGCGAGCCCGTAGGTGAACGGCTTGGAGATCGACTGCAGCGCGAACGTCATGCGGGTGTCGCCGACCTCGTACACGTGACCGTCGCCCGTCGCGAGGCAGATCCCGAACGCGTCCTCCTGCACTCCGGTGGGCGTGGGGACCGCCGCGTAGACCTCGCCGTCGCGGTCGTCGACGTATGCCTCGTGGACGGCGGCGATGTACTCCTCGACGAGCGCGCTCATGGCGCAACCGTAGTCGAGGGCGCGCATCGTGCAGGGACCGCCGACGCGGTGTCGAAACCCGGTGTCGCCCATGAAGAGGACGGCTACCCCCACCATCGCCGCGCCGCACGAGGCGCACGGCCATCAGTCGCTGTCGGAGTACGTGCAGTCGAGATTCGACGAGTTCTCGCGATCCCAGAAGGACGTCGCGCAGTACATCGTCGATCACCTCGACGAGGTCGCGTTCCAGACGGCGGAGGAGCTCGCGCGCCGCGCGAACACCTCCAGCTCGACGGTCGTGCGGTTCTCCCAGGCGCTCGGCTTCGAAGGCTTCCCGGAGCTGCAGCACGCCGCGCGCGAGGAATATCGCCGGCGTCACGAGGGGGGCGGGCCCGCGGCGAAGATCTCCGAGCCGCTCTTCTCGCTCGACCGCAGCGAGTTCGAGACCGCGGTCGCCGCCGACCACGCGAACGTCGAGGACACCGCGCGAAAGACGTCGCGCAGCGAGGTCGAGTCCGCGGTCGAGGCGATCGCGCGCGCCGATCGCGTGCTCATCGCCGGGACCGACCAGATGGCGTTCTTCGCGAGCTACTTCCGCCACCTCCTCATGCTCCTCGACCTCCGGGCCGAGATCGTCGCGAGTCCCTCGCAGGAGGCGCTGAGCCGCCTCGGTCGCATCGACGACCGCACGCTCGTCATCGGCCTGTCCGCGGGCCGGCCGCATCCGCTCGTCGTCCGGGCGATGAAGCTCGCCCGCCACCGCAAGGCTCGGACCGTCGCGATCACCGACGCGACGCTCTCGGAGGTCGCCAAGCTCGCCCAGGTGCGCCTCTACTACTCGAGCGACAGCCCGGCCTACGTCCGCTCGCACACGGCGCTGCTCTCGATCGTCCAGGCGCTCGCCTACGGCGTGTACGCCCGCGACGCCGAGCAGTACGCCGATCGCATCAAGGCGTTCCGGCTCAAGTAGCGCCGGCCCGCCCGGTCGGGCCCGCCGAGCCCGGAACGCCGCCGCACGGGCGCACCGCCGCCCGACCCGCGAGGGGGCCCGGACCGGCACGCCGGTACGATTGGCGGATGCGCGACGAAGCGACTTTTCGGGTCAAGGCCGGTCTGGCGGAGATGCTCAAGGGCGGCGTCATCATGGACGTCGTCGACCCCGAGCAGGCCCGTATCGCCGAGGCGGCCGGGGCGGCCGCGGTGATGGCGCTCGAGCGCGTGCCGTCCGACATCCGC
>JBFIDS010000406.1:0-3898 GCA_041603715.1 Paraconexibacter sp.
AGCGGATCGCGCGGGCCCTCGCGGCGTCGGCAGGCCCGGCGGGCGCGGCCGACGAGCTGGAGGCGCTCATCGGCGTGCCCGCCTGACGCGGGCGAGCGGGCGCAGCCTCGCACGCCCGCCGCGTATCGTGGCCGCGTGCCCGCGGATCCCCGTGTCCTCCCGCCCGAGCCAGCCGGGCCCGTCGCGCACCCCGCGCTCCCGCCCGCGGTCGCCGCCGGGCTCGCGTTCACGTCGTCGGGCGCGGTCCTCGTCCTCGAGATCCTCGGGATCCGCCTGCTCGCCCCGTACGTCGGGCTGACCCTCGAGGTGACGACGTCGATCATCGGCGTCGTGCTCGCCGGGATCGCGATCGGGTCGGCGGCAGGCGGGCGGATCGCCGACCGCGTGGACCCCAGGCGGCTCGTCGCCCTCCTCCTCGGCACCGGCGGCGTGCTCGCGCTCATGACCGTCCCGGTCGTCCGGGCGCTCGGGCCACCGGCCTCCGGGGACGACGGCGCCCTCGGCCTCACGATCGTCGCGCTGCTGCCGGCGGCGACCGTCCTCAGCGCCGTCACCCCCGCCGTCGCGCGCCTGCAGCTACGCGACCTCGGCGAGACCGGGACCGTGTACGGCACGCTGTCGGCGTGGGCGACCGCCGGGGCGCTCGCCGGGACGTTCGGCACCGGCTTCGTCCTCGTCCCGCTCATGCCGGTGAGCGTCGCGGTCCTCGCCGTCGGCGTCATCCTCGTCCTTGCCGGCGTGCTCACCGCGCTGCGCTGGCGCACGACGACGCCCGCACAGGGCGCCGGGCTCCTCGCGGGTGCGCTGCTCCTCGGCCTCGCGTCCGTGGCGGCCGGGACGCCCTGCGACGCGGAGTCGACGTACCACTGCGCGCGGGTCGAGATCGACCCGGACCGCGCGGGCGGGCGTCTGCTCCTCCTCGACGACCTGCGCCACTCATACGTCGATCTCGGCGATCCCGAGCACCTCGAGTTCGACTACACGCGCTGGATCGGGGATGCGATCGACGCCGCGCGACCGCGGTCGCGAGCGGTCGACGCCGTGTTCGTCGGCGGCGGGGGCTTCACGCTCCCCCGCTACGTGCTCGCGACACGCCCCGGCTCGCGGACGCGTGTCCTCGAGGTCGACGGAGAGCTCGTCGACCTCGCCCGGGACCGGCTCGGGCTTCGCACCTCGGACGCGCTGCGCGTCGACGTCGGTGACGCGCGCGTCACCCTCGGCGGGCTCCCCGACGCGAGCGCCGACATCGTCGTCGGGGACGCCTTCGGCCAGCTCGCGGTCCCGTGGCACCTCACCACCGCCGAGTGGCACGACGACGTGCGGCGGGTCCTGAGGCCCGGCGGCGTGTACGCGCTCAACGTCATCGACCGCGGCGACCTCGGTCTCGTCCGCGCCATCGCGGCGACGCTGCTCGACAGGTTCGCCGACGTCCGGTTGGTCCGCGAGCGCGGGCCCGCCCGGACCGGCAACGTCGTCTTCCTCGCCTCCGCGCGGACGCTCCCCGCCGACGTGCGGTCGACCGCGCGCGGAGCGCAGACGCTCGACCGGGACGCCGTCGCCGACCTGGCGGGGGACGCCGACGTGCTCCGCGACGACGACGCGCCGGTCGACCAGCTGCACTCGACCCGCTGACGCCGCCGGACACCGTGGACCGGCGGCGGGTCTCCGCTCAGCGCTTCGGGACGGTGATGCGCAGGGCCTTCGTCCGGGCGACGCGGCCGCGGCTGTCGCGGACCGCGACGCGAAGGTGGATCTTCGTCCCCGGCTTCTCGCTGCGGCGCAGCACGACGCGCGTGAGGCGCTTGCCGGCGCCGATCGACCCCTGGCGGAGACGGCGGAACCGCGGCCTCTTGCCCTTCGCCACGGCGCGTTCGAGCGACCAGCGGGCCTTGCGCCCGTCGGTGCGCACGCGGAACCGGATCGTGAGGACCTTCCGGCGCTTGCGCAGCTTCTTCGCCACCTTGACCGCGGGCCGCGACGCCTTCGCGGCCGCCCCCGGGTCCGCCTTGCCGCTCGCCGAGAACGGGGTGGAGGAGAGGAGGCCCGCAACGCGGGTGGGGCCCCGCTGGTGTCGGCTGGGGTGCGTCACGTCACAAGGGGGGGGGAAAATTCAGGGAATCGTCAGGCGACGTTCTCCAGCAGCGCCCCGGCGAAGTAGGCGAGCGTCGCCGCGACGCCGCCGATGACGAGGGTCTCGAGGGCCGAGCGCCACCAGGACGGGTCGACGAACCGCGACGTCAGCCCGCCGACGACGAGGAACGCGACGGCGGTCATCGCGGCGCTCCAGACGAAGGGCTCGGCGACCGTCGCCGATGAGGCGAGGTCGAAGACGAAGATGAGCAGCGGCAGGAACCCGACGGTGAGGAAGGCGACGAGCGTCGCGAGCGCCGCCCGGAACTCGTTCGGTATCGCGCTCGAGTATCCGAGCTCCTCGCTCATCATCGTGTCCGTCCACAGATCCTCGTCGGAGGTGATGACCGCGACGATGCGCTCGAGGTCCTCCCCCTCGAAGCCCTTGGCGGCGAAGATGTGCCGGATCTCCTCCCGCTCGCCCTCGGGCACGAGACGGATGTGCCGCTGCTCCTCGTGGCGGGCCCGCTCCCGCTGCTGGCGCTCGGCGCGCGAGCCGAGGAAATTGCTCGCCGCCATGCTGAAGCCGTCCGCGAGGAGGTTCGCCCCGCCGAGGATGATCACGACCTTCTCGTCGAGATCGGCGCCCTGCACGCCCGCGACGACCGCGAACGTCGTGACCGCGCCGTCGATCGCGCCGTAGATGAAGTCGCGTAGGTAGCTGACCCCGGGCTCCTGCTGAAGGCGCGCCCGGACCGCCTCCGGGGTGTGCTCCGACGCGAGCGCGAGATCGGCGGCGATCAGCTCCTCTCGCGTGGCCCGTGGACGCCCCCGCCACCCGCTCGGTCGCATGGGGCGGCGCGCCACGGGCGTCCTACACGCGGGACTCGGTGAGCGGCACCTCGGAGGGTGTCGGGTCGGCGAAGGAGGCCTGCTCCTTCGCCATCCCCGCCCGGATCGCCTCGAGCTGGTTGCGGCTCATCATGAGCTCGCGCTGCAGCTCCGTCTCCAGCACGAGGGCGGCGGCCGGCTCGAGCCCGCTCAGCCAGGCTTGGTCGTAGAGGGTCTTCGCGCGGCGGATCGCGTCCGGGGACTTCGAGGCGATCTCGCGGGCGAGGGCGTCCGCCGCGGCGTGCGGGTCAGCGTCGATGCGCGTGACGAGGCCGAGTCGCTGGGCCTCCTCACCGTCGACGATCCGGCCGGTGAACGTGAGCTCCTTCGCGACGTCGATCGGCAGGAGGCGGGGCAGCGACTGCGTGATGCCCATGTCGGGAATGAGGCCCCACTTGATCTCCATGATCGACATGCGGATGTCGGGCGCGGCGATCCGGATGTCGGCGCCGAGCGCGATCTGCGCCCCGCCCCCGAACACGTTGCCGGTGAGCGCCGCGATGACGGGGACCGGGACGTCGGCCCAGTCCGTCGCGACGCGCTGGGCGAAGTTCGCGAGCCGGTCGGGGTCGCGGGCGACGACGTCGTCCATGGGCATGGCGCCCTCGGCGTAGAAGCTCGGGATGTCGAGCCCGCTGCAGAAGCTCTTGCCCGCGCCGCGCAGCACCGCCGCGCGGATGCTCCCGTCCCCGATGAGCCGGTCGGCGGCCTCGTGCAGGCCCCGGAACATGTGCTCGTCGAGAGCGTTGTGCTTGTCGGTGCGGACCATCGTCACCGTGGCGACGTGGTCGGTGATCTCGATCTGGACGCGGTCCTCGCTCATGCCGGGGATCCTACGCGCTGGGCCGCGCGCCGACGCGTGAGTGCGCCGCGCGCAATGGGCGACCCGCCTCGCCCCCCGCCGAGTGGACATCTGCCGATGGAGTCATCGGCAGAT
>JBFIDS010000407.1:0-3863 GCA_041603715.1 Paraconexibacter sp.
CGCTCACGATCACCGGTCTCAGCGGGCCGATGGCGAGCCTCCTGCGGCGCGCGGCGGTCCGCGCGAAGCGCCCGCTCGCCGTCGCGCCCGCCACCGGCTTCCGGGCCGGGGTCCCGTTCCCGCCCCAGCCGCTCGTCCCGGGTGCCGCGGTCTCGGCGGGGCTCACGAGCGGCGCCCTCGTCCTCGGGGCGATCGGGACCGTCGCCTACGCCGACGGGGACCGCGTGTGGGCATTCGGTCATCCGCTCGACGGCGTCGGCCGCCGCTCGCTCCTCCTCCAGGACGCCTTCGTCCACGCCGTCGTCAACAACCCCCTCGGGTCCCCCGACCTCTCGACCTACAAGCTCGCCTCGCCGGGCAACGACGTGGGGACCCTGAGCAACGACGCGAACAACGCGATCGTCGGGCGGGTCGGCGCGCTCCCGCCACGTTTCCCGCTACGGGTCGTCGCGACCGACCTCGACCGGGGCCGCACCCGGGTCCACGAGATCCTCGTCGCCGACGAGGCCGACATCGGGCTGCCGACGGGGAGCTCCGCGCTCACGATCGCCGCGCCGACGGCGGTCGGCAACGCCGCCCTCGCCGCGCTCGACAGCGGGCCGGTGCGTCAGTCGGGTGAGATGTGCGTGCGCATCGAGCTGCGCGAGCGCCGCGCCCCGCTGCGGTTCTGCAACCGGTACGTCGGCGGCGGACCCGGTCCCAACGGGGCCGCGATCGCCGACGTCGGTGCCGCCGTCGGCCTGCTCGACGCCTACGAGCTCGAGGTCCTCCACGTCGAGCGGATGGAGATCAACCTCAAGCTGCGGCGCAGCTTCCCCCAGGCGACGCTCCTGTCGATCTCCGCCCCGGAGGTGGCCCGCCGCGGCTCGACGATCCCCGTGCGCCTGACGATGCGCGTCCTGCGCGGTCCGAAGGTCACGCGGACGATTCGCGTGCGCGTCCCGCGCGGCGTGCCCATCGGGGAGCGCCGCCTCCAGCTCGACGGCGCGAGCGCCGACTCCGGTGGGGCGGAGGACGCGCTCACCGAGATCATCGACCTCGGGGACATCGCCCCCGACGGCGAGGAGCAGGGAGGGCCGAGGACGGTGACGCAGCTCGCGAAGGCCGTGGCCGACATCGGCCGCTACGACGGCCTGCTCGCGAGCTTCCCGCCGCCCGGCACGGTCACGGTGAGCGACGAGCTCGCGGAGCTCCTCGGGGACGAGGGTGGCGATCAGGACCTCGGTCCGGGCGAGCGCATCGCCCAGCGCCAGCGCGAGGTCTACCGCGACAAGCGACTGCGGATCGGCGGCCGTGGCCGCGCGAGCATCGTGATCGTGCCCTGAGGAGCGCCCGGGCGTGGGGCCGGGCGCCCCGGACGCTCAGCTCCCGCCGAGGCGGTTCTCGATCCCGAGCGGCGCCGGGCCGGACGGGTCGTCCTGCGGTGCGGCCGCGGGAGCGTCGGCCGGCGGCTCGACCCCGAGCGTCTCGGCGAGCTCGCCGGTCTCGTACATCTCCGTGACGATGTCGCAGCCGCCGATGAGCTCCCCGTTCACGAACAGCTGGGGCACGGTCGGCCATTCGGAGATCGCCGTGAGCTCCTGACGGATCCGGGGGTCGGGGAGGATGTCGACGGCAGCGAAGGGCGTGCCGAGCGCCTGGAGGGCGCCGGCGGTGCGCGCGGAGAAGCCGCAGCGCGGCGCCTCGGGCGTGCCCTTCATGAAGAGGATGACCGGGTTTTCGGCGATCGCCTCGGCGATCGCGTCGCGGATCGGGTTCTCGGACATGGTCACTCCGGGGGTCGGGTCGTGAGGCTGAGGGCGTGGATCGGGCCGCCGATCTCGTCGCCGAAGACGTCGTAGACGAGGCGGTGCTGTGCGATCCGGGTGAGCCCGGCGAACTGCGGGGCGACGACGGTCGCACGGAAGTGGTCGCCGCCTCCCGTCCAGTCCTCGACGGCGACGGTCGCGCCCGGGAGGGCGGCCTCGATGCGGGTCTTGAGGTCGTCGGTCGTGGGCATGTCTGTCGCCGAGCGTAGCGCAGGGCCCCGTCCGGCCGACCCCGAGGCCCGGGCTTTCGGGGGCCGTTCGAGGACGAGGCGGCGGGTCGCTACACTTCGTGAAGTGATGAGCACCCAGGTCACCTACACCGCCAAGGGCATCACCTTCTCCGAGAAGGGCGCCGAGAAGGTCAACGAGTTCCTCGCCTCCCAGGACGCCGATCTCTCCGTCGCCGGACTGCGCGTCGGGGTCAAGGGCGGCGGCTGCTCCGGCTTCCAGTACCAGCTCGCCTTCGACGAGGAGCGCGACGGGGACGTCGTCTTCGAGCACTCCGGTGTGCGCATCCTCGTGGACGGCCCGAGCCTTCCGTACGTCGATGGCTCGCAGATCGACTATGTCGAGGCGATGACGGGCGCCGGCTTCCAGGTCGTCAACCCCAACGTCGTCGCCGCGTGTGGCTGCGGCTCCTCGTTCCGCGTGGCGGACGAGGAAGAGGTCAGCGCGGTCTAGCACGCCCGCGACGGACGGCTCCCCCTCGCCGCCCGTGTGGGTCCGGCGGTACGGCCCGTGCCGTGCCCCCCTGCTCGCCGCGGTCGCCGTGGCGGCCCTGCTCGCCGGCTGCGGCTCGTCCTCGGGCGAGCCGGCGTCCGGTCCGGCGCCGACGCCCGCGCCCCTGCCGGCCCCGGCACCGCAGCGGCTCGCGCTCGGCCTCACCGAGTTCAACGCCGAGCTCACCCGCCCGCCGGCCGCGCCTGCGGCCGCATCACCGGAGGTGACGGGCTTCCGCGGACGTGCGTCCGCGCTGCGCCCGCGCTACGTGCGGCTCGTCGTGGACTGGTTCCGCGTCGGGGCCGACCCGTCCGGAGTCCCGGACTTCGCGATCGCCCAGGACGGCTGCCTGCGCGGGAGCCCGCCGTGCTCGCCGTTCGCGGGCGTGCGGGCGCAGCTCGAGGCGATCCGGGAGCAGCAGCGCTCGGGCGACGCCCCGTGGGAGGTCGTCGTCGTCATCGCCTGGACCCCGGAGTGGGCCGCGCTGCCGGCGTCGGGGTGCGAGCGTCCGGGTGTCGAGCCGCGGGCCCGGCCGATCACGCCCGAGGGTCTCGAGGCCTACCGGCGGCTGCTGCGGGAGCTCGTCGCGCTCGGACGCGAGGTCGGGGTCCCGCTGCGCTGGTGGAGCCCCTTCAACGAGCCCAACCACCCGTCGTTCGTGAGCCCCCAGCGCGCGGAGTGCGATGCGAGCTCGCCGTCGCGCGCCGCACCCGTGTACGCGGAGTTCGTCCGGGCGGCCCGCGAGGAGCTGCAGGCGGCCGGCGGCGACCGGCGGCTCGTCCTCGGCGAGCTCGCGGGGTTCCGCGGTCCCTCGCCGCGGGGGACCGGGGTGAGCGAGTTCGTGTCCGCGCTGCCCGAGGACGTCGCCTGTGCGGGCGCCGTGTGGGCCCAGCACCAGTACATCCGCCCGGACCGGGGGGAGCACGACGCCGTCGACGAGCTCGCCCGGGCGCTCGCGGAGCGACCGTGCACCGCGAACACCCCGATCTGGGTCACCGAGACGGGGGTCGGCGGGACGGTGACGGGCCGGACGCGGGAGACCGACGACGCGGCGCTCCTCGCCCAGTGCCGGGCCATGCATGGCGCCCTCGTCCGCTTCGACACGCACCCGCGCGTGGACGCCGTGTTCCAGTACACGCTGCGAGAGGACCCCCTGTACCCCGTGGGTCTCTTCGACCCCGCCCTGAGCCGGGCCTACCCCGTCTTCGACGTCTGGCGCGCGTGGGCGCGGGCGAGGCCCGAGGACCCGGCTCCGCCGGGCCTCCCGCCCTCCTGCGCGTGAGCGCGGCGTCAGCCGGCGAGCGGCGCGGCCCCGAGCGCCTCGCCGTCGAGCGC
>JBFIDS010000408.1:0-3850 GCA_041603715.1 Paraconexibacter sp.
GCGACCGCAGCGATCCGCACGCGCGTCGCCCTAGGCCTTCGCGGCGGCCTCGATGGACTGCTGGTTCTTCAGCTCACCCTCGGCGAGCTGCCCGCGCAGGACCTTCTTGTCGAACTTGCCGACCGAGGTCTTCGGCACCTCGTCGATGAACGCGTAGTGGTCGGGGATCCACCACTTCGCGACGCGGTCGACGAGGAACTTCGCGATGTCCTCTGCCGTCGCGGCGCCCTCGCTCTCGAGGACGATGCACGCGAGCGGGCGCTCCGACCAGCGCTCGTCGGGCATCGCGATGACCGCGGCCTCACGGACCTGCGGGTGGGCCATGATCTCGATCTCGAGGTCGACCGAGCTGATCCACTCGCCGCCGGACTTGATGACGTCCTTCGCGCGGTCGGAGATCTTGATCCAGCCGCGCGGGTTGATCGACGCGACGTCGCCGGTCTTCAGCCAGCCGTCGTGGACCTTGTCCGGCGCCGGATCCTCGTAGTAGTCGCTCGCGATCCACGGTCCGCGGACCTCGAGCTCACCGGTGGACTCGCCGTCCCACGGGACCTCGTTGCCCTCGTCGTCGGTGATGCGCGCCTCGACGCCGGCCGCGATCTGGCCGGCCATGACCTTGTACTTCCAGCGCTCCTCGCCCTCGGCGCCACGCGGCTCGCGGGCGACCGCGCCGAGCGGCGAGGTCTCCGTCATGCCCCACGCCTGGAGGATCGGGACGTCGTGGCGCTCCTCGAAGGCCTCCATCAGGGACCGCGGGACGGCGGAGCCGCCGCACGGGACGACACGCAGCGACGAGAGGTCCGGCTTGTGCTCGTCGGCGTAGCGCAGGAGGTCCATCCAGATCGTCGGGACGGCGCCCGCGACCGTGCACTTCTCGCCCTCGATGAGCTTCGCGATCGGCTCACCCTGGAGGAACTTGGTCGGCATGATGAGGTCCGCGCCGACGAGCGTGCAGGAGTAGGGCAGGCCCCACGCCTGGGCGTGGAACATCGGGACGACCGGCAGGACGATGTCGTCGCGCGAGACGCCGAGCGAGTCGATCATGCACTCGGCGATCGCGTGGATGAACGTCGACTTGTGCGAGTAGAGGACGCCCTTGGGGTTGCCGGTCGTGCCCGACGTGTAGCAGAGGCCCGACGCCGCGTGGTCGTCGAGCTTCGGGTACTGGAAGCCCGGCTCCTGCGCCGCGAGCAGCTCGTCGTAGCGCACGACCTTGTCCTGCGGGAGCGCGCTCGCGTCGCCGTCCCCGACGACGATGTACTTCTCGACGGTCTCGAAGCTGTCGACGTGCGGCGCCAGCAGCGGGATCACCGAGTCGTCGACGAGGATGACCTTGTCCTGCGCGTGGTTGACGATGTAGACGAGCTGCTCGGGAAACAGCCGCAGGTTGAGCGTGTGGAGGACGGCGCCCATCGACGGGATCGCCATGTAGGCCTCGAGGTGCTCCTGCGAGTTCCACATGAAGGTCCCGACGCGGTCGCCCTCCTTGACGCCCAGCGAGGCGAGCCCGGCCGCGAGGAGATCACAGCGGTCGCCGACCTCGGCGTACGTGGCGACGTCGAGCTGACCGGGTGCGCGGAGCGTCTTCACGACGCCGGCCCCGTTCACGGTCCTCATCCGCTGCAGGATCATCTGCAGGGTGAGCGGGTGGTCGTGCTGCACGAGCCCTTCGAGCACGGTCTCTCTCCTCTTTCTCGGACGGTGTTTCCGCTGGTCTACCCAACGTGCGGCCGATCCTCGCACGAACCGAGGCGCCAGGTTTCGTCCTTCTCCTCAAATCCGTGCGCCCGGGGGAGGTCTTTCCCCCCAACGGCAGAGCCCGGCAACGGCGGGCCGCCCGTCAGGCGCGCAGGGTCCGCTCCCAGATCCCGCCGAGCGCGCGGAGGACCGCGCCGTCGGAGAGCCCGCCGCCGGCGAGGACGTGCTGGTGGATCGCGCGCTCGGTCATCCACACGAGCGCGTGGGCGGTCGCCCGGGCCTCCTCGTCCCCGCGTCCGTCACGTCGCAGCCGGTCCTCGGCGGCGGCGAGGAAACGGCCGACCGCGCCGCGGTTCCAGAAGGCGGCGATCTCGTCGTCGTAGCCGGCGGCCTCGACGACGGCCCGCACGAGCGAGCGGTGCTCGCGGTAGATCGACAGGAGCTGGGTGAGCGCGGCCTCGATCGCGGGGCGGTCGGCGGGCCCGGACCAGAACGCGCCGGTCGCGCGGTCGAGGTCCTGGACGAGCGTGTCGATGAGACGCACGAGGAGGTCGCGCCGGTCGTCGAAGTGCGCGTAGAACGCGGTGCGCGTCCGCTGCGCGCGCTCGGCGATGCGGCTCACGTTGAGGTCGGCGAACGACGCGCCCTCGTCGAGCAGCTCCTCGGTCGCGCGCAGGAACGCCCGCTCGGTCTCCGCCCGGCGCGGGTCGTCGCGGGTCCGCTTGGAGAGGACGGCCATCGCGATGAAGGCTACCGGGAAACGATGACGCCTTGCAATGACACTGTGTCTGTTTTAACCTGCGCGTCGCCGGAACCCCACCCGAGGAGACCCATGACCGCCACCGCGACGCCGACCGACCTCTCCCAGCTCGACCTCGGCGACCACGCCCACTGGGTCGACGGACCGCCCTACGCGCTGTTCGCGCAGATGCGCGAGGAGGCCCCGGTGCACTGGAGCCCCAACGCGCGCTACCCCGAGGAGGGAGGCTTCTGGTCGGTGACGAGCGCCGACCTCGTGCACCGGGCGACCCGCGATTTCGAGACCTTCTCCTCGGAACGGCGCGGGATCTTCCTCGTCGATGACGTCGGCGTGCCACTCGACCTCCAGCGGCTCCAGATGATCTCGATGGACCCACCGCGCCACGACCGTCTCAAGCAGCTCGTCGGGAAGGCCTTCACGCCGCGGCGCATCGCCGCCCACGAGGACGCGGTCCGCGCGATCGTCCGGGGCGTGCTCGACCGCTTCGCCGACGCCGAGCGCTGCGACCTCGTCGCCGACATCGCCCGGCCGATCCCCGCGCGCGTCATCGGGTCGCTGCTCGGAACGCCCGAGTCCGACGACCCCAAGCTCGTCCACTGGACGAACGTGGCGACCGCGTTCGAGGACCCCGAGATCCGCAGGGGCTGGGGCGACCCCCTCGACGAGATCCACGACGTCGTCACCTACATCAACGCGGTCCGCGAGGCACGCGTCGAGAACCCCGGCGACGACCTCCTCACCGCGCTCATCGCCGCCGAGGTCGACGGTGACAAGCTCGACGAGCTCGAGATCGCGACGTTCTTCGTCCTCCTCCTTGCGGCGGGCAACGACTCGACGCGGGCGACCTACAGCGCGACGATGCGGGCGCTCATGGCCGACGAGGAGCAGCGCCGCCTGCTCCTCGAGGACCCGTCGCTCATCCCGGCCGCCGTCGAGGAGGGCCTGCGCTGCTTTCCGGCCTTCGGGATGATGGGCCGCGCGGCGACGAGGGACGTCGAGTTCGGCGGGGCGCGGATCGCGGAGGGCGACCGGGTCCTGCTGTGGTACATCGCGAGCAACCGCGACCCGGCGCTCTACCCCGACGACCCTGAGCGCTTCGACGTCACCCGCGAGGGGCTCGACCGCCACCAGGCCTTCGGCGCCGGCGGTCGGCACTTCTGCCTCGGCGCCGCGCTCGCCCGGATGGAGCTGCGGATCTGGATCGAGGAGACGCTCGCGCGCTGGCCCGACATGCGTCCCGACGGTGACCCCCGGCGCATCAGGTCCCTGTTCCTCAACCAGTACACGTCGATCCCGGTGCGGCTGCGCTGACACCGGGGCCGTGGGCGGCGGCCGGACGGTGGGGCCGTCGGGGACGGTCGGCTCGGAGCGGCCGACCGGGCGCGCGCCGCA
>JBFIDS010000409.1:0-3824 GCA_041603715.1 Paraconexibacter sp.
CGCGCGGATCGATCTGCGCGACCCGTCCCGCGTCGAGACGTTCGCGACGCCCTCGCCCGACGGGATCGCCGGCGGCCCCGACGGCATGGCGATCGACGGGCGCGACCGGCTCGCCGTGGCCGCCAACGCGGCGGGTGAGGTCTGGAGGGTCGACCGTGACCGATCCGTGTGTGCGCTCGCCGCCGGCCTGCCCAACGTGAGCGACGTCGCCTACGGGCACTCCGCCCGCGGGTTCTCCGCCGGTCGCCTCTTCGCGGTCACATTCGGGGGCATCGTCGCCGAGATCCCCGCGGGCCGCGTCGACCCGACCGATGGGCCGCCCGCGCCGGCCGACGTTCCCGGGGCGGCGTCACCGGAGTCCGGGTCGGGCTCGCGGGGCCTGCGCGTCGTGTTCTCCCCGACCGGTCTGCGCGTCCGTCGCGGAACGGCGACGTTCACGCCACGCGTCACGCTCGTGCGGACCGACGGGTCGCGCGTGCGGCTCGCGAGGCGGATCTCCCTGCCGGGCGGGCGGCACGTCCGCACGGGCCGCGGCGTGACGATCCGGGTCCCCGCGCGTGCCCGCACCCTGCGGGTGCGGTTCGTCGTACGCGGGATGACGCGGGTGCGGACGCTGCGGCTCACGCGGGGGTGAGCGGGGCGGCCGGTCGGCGGCTCCCGCGGGGGTGAGCGGGGCGCCCGGTCGGCGGCTCACGCGGGGGTGAGGGGCACCCGGTCGGGAGGGGCTGACCGGGGCGCCGGGTCGCGCGGCGCGCGGGGATGAGCGGGCCGCTGTGTGACGGCGGGCGTCACCGGATCTGCGCCGATGCGTCGCAGCCACGCGTAGATCCGTCACGCGATCGCTGGCAGCGTGGCAGGGGTGGCTGACGGAACCCCGCACGGAGGTGGAGAACGTCACGGACCCCCTCCTTGGCTGGCGCTCGCGGCGATCGCCGGGCGCCAGGAGCACTCCGTCTCCCTCGTGCAGATCCGGGCCCACGGGGTCACCGATCGCCAGGTCGAGTACGCGTGCGCGACCGGCCGCATCGTCCGGCGCCACCGCGGCGTGTACTCGTTCCCGCCGGTGAAGGAGACCCCGAAGGCACGGGTGTGGGCGGCGCATCTCCGTCTCGGGCCCGCGTCGTTCGCCACCCATCTCGCCGCACTCGCCCAGCACGGCATTCGGGCCTGGGACGAGGACTGCGTCCACATCGGGTGCCGGACCCAGCGGCGGGCCCCGGCGGGCGTCGTGGTCCACCGTCTGACCGCGCTGCCCGCCCGACACGTGTGGAAGGTCGCCGGGCTGCCGACGAGCGCTCCTCCACGCGCCCTGCTCGACTCCGCGACGATCCTCGGCCCGGATCCACTCGAGGTCGCCGTCGCCGACGCACTCGCCGACCGCAAGGTGTCGTTGTCGAAGCTCGACGACATCCTCGCGACGAGCCCCGGGCATCACGGTCGCGCCGCGCTCGTCGCCGCGATCGCGTCGATTCGTGAGGACCCCGGGCAGGGGCGCACCCACGGGGAGATGGAGAAGCGCTTCCGCCCGCTTCTGAAGGCCCTGCCGGGGCTTCCCCGGTACGTCCGAAACGCCCACCTCGACCTGGGTGACGGCACGGTCGTCAAGCCCGACGTCTGGTTCCCGTCCGTCCGGGTGTGGATCGAGCTCGACTCGCGCCGCTGGCACGAGCAGCGGCGCACCATGGACGCGGATCGTCGCAAGGACCAGCGCGCCGTCGCCCTGGGCATCGCACCGTTCCGCATCACCTGGCGGCACCTCGACGGGCAGTGGCGCGAGGTCTCCGCGGACCTGCTCGCGACCATCGCGGTACGTGGGGGTCCGTGACGAAACCCCGGGCGGAGGTGGAGAACGTCACGGTCACGCCGGGTCGCCACCGGCGTGTGCACGCTCGGCGGCCCCCGCGGTCCTCAGCGCGCCCGGACGACCTCGGTGCTCCCGGCATCGACGACGAACGTCGCGAGCGGCTGCGCCTTCGCGCCGCGCCCGAGCGGGTTGACCTTCTTGTAGTCGACCTTCAGCCCGTCGGTCCGGGCCTCGAGGACGGCGTAGCCGCGGTTCTCGAAGTCCGTGTAGCGGATGTGCGGGTTCGCCGCGCGCAGCGCCGTCGCGATCGTCGCGCGCAGGGCCGGGTCAGGGAAGAACGACTCGAAGCCGTGCGAGGTGACCGACCCGCCGACGAACTCGGTCCCGACCGCCGGTCCGCTCGCCCGCCCGTTCGTGTGGACGCGACCGGCGAAGAACGTGTGGATGTCGCCGGTGATGAACGTGAGGTCCTGCACGCCCTTCGCCCGGAAGTGCTCGAGGATCTCGCGGCGCTCCGCCCCGTAGCCGTCCCAGGCGTCGACGTTGAGCGTCACCCCGGGGGCCGAGTCGACGGCCATGATCATGAGCTGGTTGGCCACGACCTTCCAGCGCGCGCCCGAATCGGTGACGGCCTGCTTGAACCACTCCTTCTGGCGGGCCCCGAGGTACGTGCGCGCGCCCGTCTCCGCGTCCGGACAGGGCACGAGCAGCTCGCCGCCGCAGGGCTGGATGTCGCGGTACTGGCGCTGGTCGAGGAAGAAGACCTCCGCGGTCGCGCCGAACCGCGCGCTGCCGTAGATCCGCGTGTCGACGGGCTTCGCGCGCAGACGCGGCATGTACTCGAAGAACGCGAGGTAGCCGTTGCGGCGCCGGTCGCGGATGTCGTAGCGGTCGGTCGGCGCCTTCGCGGGGTCCCTCTCCTCGCCGGCGTAGTTGTCCTCCACCTCGTGGTCGTCCCAGATCGAGACGAACGGATGGGCGGCATGCATCGCGCGCAGGTCCGGGTCGGCCTTGTAGAGCCGGTACTTCTCCCGCCACTCCGGGAGGTCGACGACGAAGGCGTCCCCGTCGCGGCCGAGCGTGTCCTTGCGGTCGGCGGGACCGTCGTAGAACGTCTGCTCGTACACGTAGTCGCCGAGGCACACGACGAGGTCGAGATCGTCCTCCTCGGCGAGCGCGCGGTGCGCCCCGTAGTAGCCCGCCTGGTAGTCCTGACAGGAGAAGTAGCCGATGCGCACGGGCTCGCGCGAATCGGCGGGGCGGGCGGTCCTGAAGCGGCCGACCTCGCTGCCCGAGCGCCGCGTCTCGAAGCGGTAGAAGTACTCCTCCCCGGGGCGCAGCGGCCGGCCCTTGATCCGCGTGTGCACCGTGTGGTCGCGGATCTGCGGGACGCGGACGTCGCGGCGCAGGACGACGTTGCGGAAGTCCCGGTCGCGGGCGACCTCGAGCCGGATCCGCGCGTTGCCCTTCACGTCGTCGACCCGGGTCCACAGCGTGATCTCGTCGGTCCCGGGCAGGCCCGCGGCGACGCCCTGACCGAACGTCCCGTCGGGCAGGAACGGCTCGCGCGGGCGGCGCCGCCCCGCACGGGCGACCGCGCCGGGTGCGCCCCCGGAGAGGAGGACGGCGCCGGACGTGGCGAGGGCGCCGCCGACGACGGCACGGCGGGTGAGGAGCGGATCGGACATCGGGCCTGGACCTTCCCAGTGTGAGTGAGCGACGGTGTCGACGCGGTGTGAACGCGGCGTGCACGAGCCTACCCCGCGCGGACGTCGACGGCGCGGCTACGATCGGGTGATCCCCGGGTCGCCCCAGAAATCCGCCGGTCGCGACACGGCCCGGCTCATGGCCGCGCTCGCGCTCGCGGCATCGTTCACCCCGTCGCTGCTGCGCCGCGGCCGCCGCGAGCAGGCCGCCGTGTCGGCGGGCGCGGTCATGCTCGGGGCGGCGGCCGGCGGGCTCACCGAACGCGCGGTCGTGCGGCTCGCGAACCGGTTCGGCGACGAGGCCCGGGCGCGCC
>JBFIDS010000410.1:0-3818 GCA_041603715.1 Paraconexibacter sp.
CGGCATCCGCGACATCGTGCTCGCGATCGGCACGCTGCAGACCACGGGGCCCTCTCGTCGGCTCTGGTGGCAGCTCGGCGTGGCGACCGATGCGACGGACGTCGTCAGCGCGGGCCTCGGGCGCCGCGACGGCTCGCTCTCGGCGGTGACGACGGCGCTCGCGGGCGGCACGGCCGCGGCGGCCACGGCGCTCGGCGTCGCCGCGCTCGCCGGCGAGGACGCGTAGGCCGCGGGGCCGCGGGCTCCCCTCCGGTCGACGGGGGAAGGGCCCGGCCGCCCGCAGGGAAGACAACGGCCCGCCGCGTCTCGTGGACGTGGCGGGCCGCGGTCGACCAGGGATGGCCGGGCTCAGAACAGACGCGTCCGGAACTGCCGCGTCGTGGTGAACGTGTTCCCGGAGGCGTCGACGACGTCGACCCGCACGCTGAACAGCTCCTGGCCGGAGCGGCGGATGATGGAGCGGGCGGTCGCGCTCAGCGGGACGTTGACGAGGCGCTTGCCGGCGCCGACGATCCGGCCGGTCGCCGAGCCGAGGCTCGTACCGCTCCGCAGAAGCGTCGCCGTGACCGTGCACGACTCGTCGCACGCGACGCCGGGCGAGACGCTGTTGCGGCTCAGGAGCCTGCTCTCGAGCTGCGTCGAGGAGAGCGACACCGACACGTCGGGACGGGTCTTGTCGGCGGGGAGCTGGCCGGCTGCCGCGAGCGCGACGATGTTGCGACCGATCGCCGAGCGCACTCCAGCGGTGAGCGTCGCCGCACCGGTCTGCAGGTTGATCGTGTGGAGCACGGGGCCCTCGGCACCCGGGCGGCGGAACGTCGCGTAGGCGACGTTGTTCGTCGCGACGTCGAACGTCGCGGGGCCGGTCGCGTCGACGCCGAGCGCACCGCGCGTCACGAGGACGCCGTTGTTCGGCGGCGACTGCAGCGCGAGGACGTCGCGCGCGGTGTCGATGACGAAGAGCTCCGTGGTGGTCGCCGTCGGCAGGCTGTTCGTGTAGGCGGCCGCGTCGGCGACGGGGTTCATCCCCGCACCCGGGTCACCGGGGGCGTAGGCGAGGTTCCCATCCGTGTTCGCCACGGTTCCGTCGTTCGGGTTGAGGCGGAGGTTCTGGTCCTGGTCGGAGATGGCCCGGATCCGGTCGACCGTCGGGTTGAAGTCGAAGCCGAACTGCGTCCCGGTGAGCAGCGGGGTGAACGGCCCGGCGCCGATGACGCGCGCGGAGCCGGTCGCCGGGTTCACGACGTAGATCCGGCTCGTCGCGCCGAGCGCGTAGAGCTGGTCGGTGGCCGGACGCGTGTCGAGCCCGACGATCCGGTCGCCTGCGACGAGACCCGTGATCGGGAGGTCGAGGATCGGGTTCTGGGGGCCGGAGCTGTTCATCAGCACGAGCCGGTTGTCGTCCGTGACGCCGTAGAGGGCCTCCGCGGCCGAGGCGCCCGAAGGCAGGGCGGCGGCGAGGGCGGCCGCGGCGAGTGCGGCGGGAAGGAACTTGCGTGACATGGGGTTGTGGCGTCTCCTCAGGAGTGAAGGGCAGGCGTGCGCTATGACCCTGATCACGCCAACTACCCCGAGAGATGCGGTCTCACGCACTCATTCGGCGCAACGGCGCGCTGCACCACAGATCGGTCCGTCAGCCCCGTCGTACCCTCAGGGCATGCCCGACCCCCGTCCGGGACTCGATTCGCAGGTCTCCGAGGACACCACGCCGCTGTGGCGCTCCCGGCTGCGCTGGAGGCTCCGCGGCGCGACGATGTGGCCCGCTTTCGCGATCCTGACGGTCCTCGATGCGGTCGTCCTCGCGCTGCTGCCGTTCGCCGGCACAGGACCGGGGCTCGTCGGTGCCGTGCTCATCTGCGGCTTCGCGAACCTCGTCGTCGTCGCCGTGCTCGCACCCCTCGGGGGCCGCGCGCTGCGGCGTCGCCGGCCCGCGCTCCCGCGGGAGGTCGCCGGTGACCGCGCAGGGACGGCCCTCCTCCTCGCGCTCACGGGCGCGCTGGTCGCGGGCGGTATCGCGCACCGCGACGCGGTCCTCGAGGAGGATCGCGATTTCGCCGTCCAGTCAGCGGCCGTCCGCGCGTTCGTCGCCGCCCAGGCGCCGGCGGCGTTCGCCCGCAACGTCGACGACGCCGACACCTGGCAGCAGGGCCCCGATCTCTACCGCACCTGCGTTCCGGGGCCGGACCCGCGCAAGCACCTCTGCCTCATCGTCTCCACTCGCGAGCACCCTCCTGGGATCACCGTCGATCCCGACCAGCAGCCCAACGCGAGGATCGCCGGCCCCCGCAACCCGGGTCGGATCGGCGGCTGAGAGCATCGGACCGGCCCTTGAACAATGCCAACGCGCCAATATGCTCCTCGGTACTCAAGCGGCTGGTCCAGGTGTCCGATAGGGGGTGGAGATGCGGGCGAGTGGAGCAGGCTGGGCTTCTGTGGGCGCCGGGACGATCCTGGTTCTCATCGGCGCGCTCATTCTCGCCGTCGTCAGCACCGTCGTCGCCTTCCAGGGCTGGCCCGGTGCATCCGGCTCCGCCTCCGCCGCCACGCCGACCGCGCTCCTCGCCGCCGGGGCGGACGCGGGACGGGTCATCGACTCGGGGCTGACCGGCACGGCCGTCCGCGTTCCTGCGGCCCGTCGAGCGCCGGCGTCCCCGTCACCCCGGCCGGCTCGCCGGACCGGTGGGGAGGGTCCCGCCGCCACCGCGCCTCGCCGCGCCGCGGTCGTGGAGCCCGCCGCCACCCCCGTCGTCCGTGAGCCCGCCGGCGCCGATGTCGAGAGCGCCGACTCGCTGGCCCCTGCGGGCCCGGCTCGCGACGGGCTCGACTCGACGGCCGAGACCGTGCGCAAGGCCGGCGACGCCCTCGGCAGCACCCTCGGGGACACGGTCGGCGGCGTCGGTCAGGCCGCGGCGCCCGTGAGCCCGACCCTCGGCACGGTCGTCGACGATGTCGGCGCGGTCGTCGACGACATGGTCCAGGGCGTCACCGACAGCCTCGGGGTCGTCCTCGAGACCCTGTCCGGCGCCCCTGGCGGCTGACGCCCGCCTTCAGCCGTCGCTCAGCGCGGCGGCATCCTCGAGGAGCTCGCGCACGTGCGCGAGGAAGCGCGCGCCGTCGGCTCCGTAGAGCGCCCGGTGGTCGCACGAGAGCGTGAGCGTGAGGACGGGGCGCACGACGACCTCGCCGTCGCGCGCGACCGGGCGATCGCCCACCGCGCCCACCGCGAGGGCGGCCGCCTGCGGCGGGGTCACGAGACCGGCGAACCGGTCGACGCCCAGCGGGCCCAGGTCCCACACGGTGAACGTCGCGCCGCTCATCTCGGGAGGCGTGATCGAACCGGAGCGTGCACGCTCCGAGAGGTCCCGCGCGTCGCCGGAGATCTCGGCGAGTGATCTGCGGTCGGCGTCGAAGATCGTCGGCGCGACGAGCGTGAGGGGCGCCACGTCCTCCGTGACCGGGATCGCGATGTTCACGCGCTCGTAGCGTTCGAACCGGGCGTCGCGGTACGCGCCGTTGACCTCGGGGTGGGCGCGCAGCGCGAGCCCGCAGGCGCGGACGACGACGTCGCGGACGCTCGCACCCGCGTCCGCGACGAGTTCGCGGATCGCGCTCGCGTCGACGTCGACCGTGAGGTCGATCGTCGGAACCGTCGCCCGCGATTCGGCGACACGCCGCGCGACCTGCGCCTGCGGGCGGGTGAGATCGATGACGGTCACCTCGCCCTTCGCGGTGCCCCCGGTCGCGGCGCGCCCCGCCGGGTGCAGGCGCGCGATCGTCGTCCCGGGGGCGGCCGGTTCCCCGGCGGCGACGAGGATCTC
>JBFIDS010000411.1:0-3816 GCA_041603715.1 Paraconexibacter sp.
AGCGGAGCCTCGGTCCCGAGCAGCTCGCCCAGCTCGGCGTACGAGTAGGGGTCGGTCTCCGCGCACACGCCCTGGTGAGCGTCGGTGCCGCAGCGACGCTCGATCTCCTCGGCGTCGGTGACGGTGACGGTGACCCCGGACAGCCATCGCTCGGAGCGTGCCGTGGGCTGGGTCGCCCAGACGCGGTGCACGCGGCGCCGTCGCGCACGCAGCGCCTCGTGGACCGCGTTGCGCCCGTAGAGGACGGGCCGCCCCTCCGGCGAGGGCCGTCCGCCCGGGGCTCGCCCGGCCGCGGACCGGTCGCGTGGCGGTCCCGGTGCCGGAGACCGGCCCCGCGGGCCGTCGCCCCCCGCGGTGTCGTCCCCCGACGGCCTCCCGCCGGGCCGCTTGCCCCCCGGCCGCTTGCCTGCGGGGCGCTTCCCGCCCTGCGGCCGTCCCTTGCCGCCGGGCCCGGACGGATGCCGTCCCGCCATCACTGGCCCGGCCGCAGCTCGGCACCGTCGGGACCGTCCCGCACGACCCATCCGCGCTCGGCGAGGACGTCACGCAGGCGGTCCGCCTCCGCCCAGTCCTTCGCCCCGCGCGCGGCGTCCCGACGGGCGAGCAGCTCGAGCACCTCGGGGTCGGGCCGCCCGGCGTCATCGTCCTGCGCGGCCCCGTCGACGAGGTTCTCCAGTCCGAGGACGCCGAGCATCTCGCGGAGATCCTCGTCCCCCACCGCGTCGCCCCCGTCGAGGCGACGGTTCGCCTCGCGCACCCACTCCCAGAGCGCCGCGAGCGCCTGCGGCGTGCGGAAGTCGTCGGCGAGCGCCTGGAAGAAGCGCTCGCGCTCGAGCAGGAGGCTGTCGGGGACCGGACCGCCCGGCTCGAGGCGTCGGCCGAGCTCGCGCAGCCGCCGCACCCCCGCGGCCGCCGCCGCGAGCGGCTCGGAGGCGAAACGCAGCGGCTGGCGGTAGTGGCCGGTCGAGAAGAACAGGACGATCGCGTCCCGTCCGTGCTCGGCGAGGACGTCGGGGAGGAGCGCGACGTTGCCGACGCTCTTGGCCATCTTCTCCTCGCCCATCTGGATCATCCCGTTGTGCATCCAGATCCGGGCGAGCTCCTCACCGCGCCCGGCACGGGTCTGCGCCGCCTCGTTCTCGTGATGGGGGAAGACGAGGTCGTTGCCGCCGCCGTGGATCTCGATCCCGACCCCGAGCAGCGCCTCCGCCATCGCGGAGCACTCGATGTGCCAGCCCGGCCGCCCACGGCCCCAGGGAGCATCCCAGGCGGTGTCCTCGCCCTCCTTGCGCCCCTTCCACAGCGCGAAGTCGAGCGGGTCCTCCTTGCGGGCCGTCGCGTCGGCGTCGACGCCCTCGCCCTGGTCCATGTCCTCCACGTGACGGTGCGACAGCGAGCCGTACGCGTCGTCGGCCCGGACGCGGAAGTAGACGTCGCCATCGACCGCGTAGGCGGCCCCGCGCTCGAGGAGCGCCTCGATGAGCGCGACGATCGCATCGATGTTGTCGACGACCTGCGGCTCGTGATCGGGGCGCCCGAGGCCGAGCGCGTCGGTGTCGGCGAGGTAGTGCGCCGTCATCTCGCGGGCGAGGTCGTCCGAGGCGACGCCCCTCTCCCGGGCCGCGGCGTAGATCTTGTCGTTGACGTCGGTGATGTTCGCGACGTGCGTGACCTCGTAGCCCTCGTGGACGAGGAACCGCTTGAGGAGGGAGAACACGACGAACGGGCGGGCGTTGCCGATGTGGATGCGGTTGTAGACGGTCGGCCCGCAGGCGTAGATGCCGACCTTGCCGGGGACTCTCGGGCGCAGCGGCAGCAGCTCGCCGGTGCGGGTGTCGTGCAGGCGGATCTCGCGCATCCCGCCGATCATCGCGGATCGCCGGTCAGCCGGGGACGCAGGTCACGACGGCCATCGCGACCGCAGCCTCGCCGCGACCGACCGGGCCCATGCCCTCGCCGCGCGTCGCCTTCACGTTGACGGCTGCCGCGTCGAGCCCGAGCGCCTCGGCGAGGCGCTCGCGCATCGCCGGCTTGTGCGGGAGCAGCCGCGGGCGCTCGAGGAGGACGGTCGCGTCGGCGTGGACCGGACGCCAGCCCGCGGCCGCCGCCCGGGCGACCGCCTCGCACAGCAGCACGATCGAGTTCGCGCCGCGGAACGCCTCGTCGGTGTCGGGGAAGTGCTCGCCGATGTCGCCGAGGCAGGCCGCGCCAAGGAGCGCGTCGATGACCGCGTGCGTGAGGACGTCCGCGTCCGAGTGGCCGTCGAGCCCGAGATCGCTCGGGACCGTGACGCCGCCGAGGACGAGCGGACGCCCGGCGACGAGCCGGTGGGTGTCCCAGCCCGTCCCCGTCCGCGCGACGCGTTCGGTCATCCCGTCGGCCCGACCTCGACGAGCCGGCGCTCCCGGCCCTCGAAGACGCAGATCTCGGTGACGCCGTGGTCGGCGAGGAGCGTGACCGCCTCGTCGTAGCCGTGGCCGAGATGCTCGGGGACGTGCGCGTCGGAGCTGAGCGCGAGCGGCGCGCCGGCGTCGACGAGCATCTCGAGATACGCCGACGACGGGTAGATCTCGCCGACCGGCTTGCGGAGCCCCGCCGTCGAGACCTCGACGGCGACCCCCGAGTCGAGGATCCCGTCCATGGCGATCTCGTAGTAGAAACGCAGGTCGCGCTCGGGCCACGGCCGGTTCTCGCGGCCCCAGACCTTCACGAGGTCCGGGTGGGCGAGGATGTCGAACATCCCACTCCCGGCGGCCTCGCCGAGCACCTCGAAGTAGCGGCGCCAGACCTTGTCGGCGTCGCTCCCCGTCGTCCAGACGTCGTATTTGTCGTAGTCGACCGCGAGATCCCCGAGGAAGTGCACGGAGCCCACGACGTAGTCCCAGGGACGGCCGTCGAGGAGGTTCTCCATCCGCCCCTCCCGGCCCGGGATGAAGTCCGCCTCGATTCCGAGCCGCAGGTCGGTCTCCTCGCGGACGAACGCGCAGTAGGCGTCGATGTCGTCGTGGGCGCTGTCCCGCCAGTACTCGTGATCCCAGACGTCGAGCGCCTGGGTGAAGCGGTAGACGTGCTCGCTCACCCCGAGCTCGGCGATCCCCCGCTCGGAGGCGGCCTCGCGGTAGCGCTCCGCGTTCTCGGCGGTGAAGTAGCGCGACGAGGGCGTGTCGGGACCGTCGGGACGGAGGTGGACGTGGTAATCGGTGAGCATTCAGGGTCCGGGACGATCGGCGAGGAGCAGCTCGGCGAGCCGCAGGTCCTCGGGGGTGGTGACCTTCAGGTTGGCGCGCGGGGATGGTACGAGGACGACCCGCCCGCCCGCGTCCTCGACGAGCGACGCGTCGTCGGTCGCCGCCGCGAGGACCTCGTCGGGCTGGGCGAGGACACGCTCGAGGACCGCGCGGCGGAAGACCTGCGGCGTCTGCACGGCCCACAGGCGCGAGCGGTCGAGCGTCGCGCTCACGACGACCGCGCCACGCTCGTCGGGCGCGGCCTCCTTCGTCGTGTCCGTCACCGGCGTCGCGGCGATCGCGGCGTCGACGGTCGGGTCGTCCATCGCCGCCAGGCACGCGGCGACCGTCGCCGGCTCCAGGAGCGGGCGCGCGGCGTCATGGACGAGGACGAGCTCCACGTGCGTGGGGAGGCTCGCGAGGCCGTTGCGGACGCTGTGCGAGCGCTCGGCGCCGCCGGACACGACCGTGAGCGGCCCGTCGGCGAGGTCGGCCACCTCGCCGAGGAAGCCCTCCGGAGCGACGACGACGAGCGCGTCGAGGAGCGGGCTCTCCAAGAGCAGCTCGACCGACCACGCGAGCATCGGAC
>JBFIDS010000412.1:0-3802 GCA_041603715.1 Paraconexibacter sp.
CGCCGAGTGCGGGGTCGCCGCCCAGTGAGTGTGGAGGTAACTCGCGTGAACGCCACCGGCGACGAAGCCCTCGCGGCGCGTGCGTCCCCGCGCCGTGAGCTCCCAGGCCGCCGTCGCCGCGCCGTACCCGGGGGTGACGGCCGAGTAGTGGAACTCGTGGCCGCGCGTCGACTCGCCCGCCGCCCACACCGGGGACGCCGTCGCCGCCGTCGCCTCGCGATAGCCGAGCGAGAGCCGGCCGGCCATCCGCGCCTCGGCGTCGAGAACCGCGCACATGGGGTGCTCGTCGAGGGTGCGGCACAGGTAGAGGAGCCCGCCGCACTCCGCGTGGATCGGCCGGCCGGACCGGGCGAACCGCCCGATCTCGTCGCGCAGGCCGCGGTTGGCCGCGAGCGCCGCACCGTGGACTTCCGGGAAGCCGCCCGCGAGAACGAGGGCCCCCGCGCCCACCGGGAGACGCTCGTCGGCGACGGGATCGAAGGGGGCGAGCTCGGCGCCCGCCGCGACGAGTAGCTCGAGGTTCTCCGTGTAGTGGAAGCTGAAGGCGGGACCGCGGGCGATGGCGATGCGCGCGCGCGGCGTGCCGTCCCCCGCGCCCGCGGCGGTCCATGCCGCGGTCCGCAGGGGCGGTGCGCCTCTCGCGATCCGCACGACGGCGTCGAGATCCACGGAGCGGCGGGTCGCCGCACCAAGCGCGTCGAGCGCGGTCCGGGCGCGCGTCTCCTGCTCGACGGCGGGCACGAGACCGAGGTGCCGCTCGGGCGTCGACACGCGCTCGTCGCGGCGCAGAGCGCCGACGACCGGGACGCCGAGCGGCTCGATCGCCTCGCGCAGGAGATCCTCGTGGTGCTCGGAGCCGACGCGGTTGAGGACGACTCCGGCGATCGCGACCTCGGGATCGAAGGTGAGGAAGCCGTGGACCATCGCCGCCGCCGAGCGGGCCATCGACGCCGCGTCGACGACAAGGAGGACGGGTGCGTCGAGCAGCTTCGCCACGTGTGCGGTCGAGGCGAGCTCGCCGCGGCCCGAGGCGCCGTCGAACAGGCCCATGACGCCCTCGACGACGCTGATGTCGGCTCCTGCCGAGCCGTGGGCGGCGAGCGGGGCGATGAGGTCCGGGCCCGCGAGGAACGCGTCGAGGTTACGGCCCGGGCGTCCGGCGGCGAGGGCATGGTGGGTGGGATCGATGTAGTCGGGACCGACCTTCATCCCCTGCACGACGTGACCGTGCTCGCGCAACGCGGTGATGAGCCCGCACGCGACCGACGTCTTCCCCGCGCCCGAGCTCGTACCGGCGACGACGACGCGGGCACTCACGCGGACCACTCCGTCCACGGGACGGGGGCGGCGTCGTGGCGGCCTGTGACAGGGTCGCAGCCGTGGTCGGCGCCGACGGCGAGGCTCCCGTTCCCGCGGTGTGCGAGTGCGCTCCTCAGCGGACCGATGAGGTGACGGTCGGCGGCCTCGATCGCGCAGACCTTTGCCTCCTCGTCGCGACGGTGGGCGGCGGCGTCGGGTCCGCCGACGTGGACGACGATCCGGTGGGCGCCCTCCTCGAGCGCCCGCAGGGCGGCGTCGGCCTTCGCCCGCAGGTTGCTGTCCGTGTCCCCGGTCGCGCCGGCGGGTACCACCACACGGGCTCCGAGCAGGCTGGCGGCTCCGGCCGCGGCCCCCGGCGCTGCGATCAGGACCGTTCGCGCATCGAGCACGCCGCCGGGTGGGACGACCCCGCCGCTCCACACTCGGGAGGCCGGCCCCAGGACGGGGAGCGTCTCGGGACCGATCGCGAGAACTCGGCCGCGACCGATCTCGTGGAGACGGAAGCCGGCGTGGCGCAGGGTCGCCCGGCCGCTGCGGGTGACGGCGTCGATGCGGTGGGCGCGGCCGCCGTCGGGGATGGCGATGCGTCGCGCCGCGGCCTCGAGCGCGGCGCGGTCCACGCGACCCGGCGGGGTCCAGCCGAGCAGGACGGGCATCGCGGTCTCGGTCCCGGCGGGGAGCCCGGCCGGGATGGTCGCGCGCAGCGTCGTGGTACCCGCCGCGGCGAGCGCATCGAGCGCCGACGTGCGTGCCCGCTGCAGCGACGTCGTGCCGTCCGGGCCGGCGGGCTCCGTGGCGCCGTCGAGGACGACCTCCACGCGGCTCACCACTCGATTCCCTGCTGCGCGCGGATGCCCTGCTGCATCGGGTGCTTGACCTTCGTGACCTCGCTCACGAGGTCGGCGAGCTCGATGAGCTCGGGGGCGGCATCGCGGCCGGTGATGACGACGTGCTGGAAGCCGGGACGGTCCCGGATCGTCCGCACGACGTCCTCCACGTCGATCCATCCCCACGTGACGGGATAGGTGAGCTCGTCGAGAACGAGGAAGTCGTAGCGCTCCTGGGCGATCCGGCGCTTCACTTCGGCCCAGCCGGCGCGCGCCATGTCGGCGGACTCGTCGAGGTCCTTGGAGAGCCACGACCAGCCGTCACCCATCTTCTCCCAGTCGATGCCGCCGAGCGCCTCGGCGGCCTTCGCCTCCCCGACCTTCCACTTGCCGCTCTTGACGAGCTGGAAGACTCCGCAGCGGTAGCCGCGCGCCCACGCGCGCAGGAGCATCCCGAACGCGCTCGTGCTCTTGCCCTTGCCCTCGCCGGTCACGACGATGATGAGCGGGCGGTCGCGCGGCTTGCGGCGTTGCGGCTCGGCGGACCCGCGGTCGCCGGGAGCGTGGGGGACATCGACGCCGGTGCCCGCCCCGTGCCGGGCGAGAGGCCCCTCATGGGGTGTGGTCGCGGTCTCGTCAGGGGTGGTCATGCAGCGCTCCTGGTCGTCGTGCCGGTGGGGCGGGGAGTGGCCGTCGTGAGGGTCGTGAGGGTCCCGCAGGCTGCGGCGGCGATCCCGGCGGCGAGGCCGAGGCGCACTGCGCCGTCCTCGGTGTCGACCACATGGACGCCGTCGGCGACACGGCCCAGCTCTGCGGCCGCGGAGCTCACGGCGCCGTGAGCGTCGGTGGTCCGCCCGTCGGTGAGCACGAGGCAGAGCGTCCGACGGTCCGGGGTACGGGCGTGCTCGGCGGCGATGAGGTCGGCCGCGGCGATGAGTCCGGCGGCGAGCGGCGTGCGCCCGCCGGCGGAGAGGTCGCGGATGACGGCCGCGACGCGCTCGGGAGGTGCCCCGGGGGCGGCGAGGACGGTCGCCGTCGCGTCGCGGAACGCGATGAGCGCGAGGCGGTCCCTGCGCGCGTAGGCGTCACGGACGACATCCGCGAGCGCCCCTTTGACGCGCGCGAGTCGCGTGCGGGCGGCCATCGACCCGCTCGTGTCGGCGATGAGGACGAGCAGGGCACCCTCCCGGCCCGCACGGACGGGTGCGCGCAGCGCCGAGCGCGGCACGTTCGCTGCGACAGTTCCGGCAAACGTCACCCGGGCGGCGGCCCGGCGGGCCAGGAGGGTGGGGATGAGCGCGATCTCGTCCCCCGCGGCGTGCGGACGCGCATCGACGACCCCGGCCTGGGGACCGGCGCTGCGTCCGCGACGGCCCGCCGGCCCCGACCCGGTGCCGGCGAGCGCGAGGTGCGCGCGCAGAGCGGCCCACTGCGGGTCCGGGACTCCCCTCGGGTGACGCTCGCTGGACATGGTCCGTCCGAAGTCACCCGGGGTGAATGTCGTTCCGGCCGGGTCCTCGCCGGCGGTCGAAACGAGTGCGTCCGGGGTGTCCCGCGCGCTGGGGTGACGTTGCCGGGAACCATCGCGTCGAACGTCACCCGGGCGCTCCGGAGACGGTCCGGAGGCCTCGTCGCCGCCGGGCGCGTGTCGTGGC
>JBFIDS010000413.1:0-3795 GCA_041603715.1 Paraconexibacter sp.
CTGCGCCCGGAGGACATCGCGAACGCGATCGTCTACGCGCTGTCCCAGCCCGCGCACGTGAGCATCAACGAGGTGCTCGTGCGGCCCACGCGGCAGGTGCAGTAGGAGCGCCGACGCTCCCGCGCGGCCGGGGACCCGCCGGCACCGGACCCGCCCGCACGGGTCGACTGCTTGCTCTATAGGCGACAATTCGGCATATTGCGAGAATGCGTCAGCGTCGCGGTGGTTCCGTCGTGGATCGAATCCGTGCCTACGCTCGGGGCGTGAGGTTGATCGCGGTCGGGGTGATCCCCGCGGTCTGGCTCCTGATGGCCCCGGGCGGAGCCGGAGCAGCGGGCGTCGGATATCAGATCGCGCCGGGCGAGCACAGGATCCTCGACGCTGCCGGCGCCGCGAATCCCTCTGCGGTCATCAGTGGCCCGTTCGGCGGGTCGGCGAACCTGGCGTACTTCGTCCTCACACGCGAGGGGAGCGACCAGGTCGAGGCGTACGGTTACGGGAACAACGCCGGAGGTCGCAACGACTTCGACACCGTTGGCGACCAGCCGGTGAGCGTCGCCAGCGGCGACTTCGACGGCGACACCCTCCCCGACATCGTCGTCGCCAACCGTGGCTCGGACACCCTCTCGATCCTCACCAACGACGGCAACGGGTCGCAGGCCGATTTCACCTTGGACAGCACCCTGGTGACGCTCGACCAGCCGGTCGCCGTGGTCGTCGGGGAGTTCAACGGTGACACCGACCCCGACATCGCCGTCGCCGCCCTCGGGGACGACAAGGTCCAGGTCTTCGCGGGGACCGGCGCGAACGCGGCGACCTTCGCCGCGCCGACGCAGGAGGACGTCGACGACCAGCCGCAGGCACTCGCCGTCGCGTCGGTGACCGGCGACGCCAACCAGGATCTGGTGGTCGGCTCGATCGGCACGAACGATCTCGTCACGATCCTCCGCGGGACAGGCGCCGGGAGTGTTGATTTCCAGCCCGGCGGCAGCTTCGCCGCCGCTTCTGCCGTCTCGGCGATCGAGGCAGTCGATGCCGACCAGGACGGTGATGACGACCTCGTTGTGCTGAGCTCGGGCAGCGTGCGCATCTTCGAGACGACAGCGGCCACGACGCCGACCTTCGCGTCGTCGGACTCCGTGCCCGCGGCCGTCGGGTCGATCAAGAGCATCGACACGGGCGACTTCGACCGGGACGGAGATCCGGACATCGTGGCCGGCGTCGAGGCGTCGGGCTATCCGGGCGACCGGTCGCTGACGGCGGTCTTCGCCGGAGAGGCGGGAGCGACGTTCGGTTTGGCGCAGATGACCGTGATCGGTGATCAAGGCGTGCCGGTCGTGGCACTCGGCGACCTGGGAACCAGTCCGGCTGACAGGGATGACGCGATGTTCGTCGCGACAGAGGGAATCGGCGGCGCCCCCGATGTGGTCGACCTGTTCTTCCGCAGCACCGCGTCGCTGTTCAATGGGGGGGCCTTCGCCGGCACGACCGAGGTCGGCAAGATCTCCACCAGCTCGCGCACACTCACCTTCGACATCAACATGCCCGTGTCGAACGTCACCTCTCGCGTGCGGAGCGTGATCCTCGAGGGGGCGAGCCCGCGGGACTTCCTCATCAGCTCCGACGCCTGCACCGGCGCAGACATCGATCGCATCAAGACCTGCTCAGTGGGCGTTCGCTTCGCGCCGCAGAGCCCGGGGGCCAAGTCGGCGACCGTCCGCGTCGTCGATGACCTCGGCCGGATCGGGGCGGCGGAGGCGACCGTGACCGGCACAGCGATCGACGCGCAGCCCGGGCCGGCAGGTCCGACCGGGCCGGCTGGACCGACTGGGCCGGCAGGACCGACCGGGCCGGCTGGACCGACTGGGCCGGCAGGACCGACCGGGCCGGCTGGAACGGAGGGGCCGGCCGGGACGGCAGGTCCGCAGGGACCGGTCGGACCGGTCGGACCCGTGGGTCCGGTCGGACCCACCGGAGCAGCGGGGGTCGGGGCGACGGGCGCGGCCGGACCGGCCGGACGGCTGACCGCGATCTTCGCTCGCGAGGCGCACAGCCTTCGCCAGGGGTCAGGCTCGACGTTCGAGATCGCCTCCACCGGGGCCGGCATGGCGACGATCGAGATCACCAAGGGCTCGCGCCGGATCGCGACGTTGTCCCGTCCGATCGACGCCGGCCGCGCCAGATTCACGTGGGACGGCAAGGCTGGCGCCGGCGCGTCTTCCACCGCTCGCACGTCACAGAGCAAGACCATCGACGTCACCGCCGGGCCCGGTCGGTACGGGCTACGGCTGACCATGCGGACGGCCGACGGCGCGTCGACCAGCGACACGGCGCGGGCCGTCGTGTCCAAGCTGCCGCGCCAGCGGTTGCGCGGCGGCAAGCTCCGGCTCGTCCTGACCGCGCCCGCGGCGGCGAAGAGCGAGTCGGCGAACATCGCCGCCAAGCTCGGGTCGAAGACCGTCGGACGGCGGCGCGTTCGGCTCGGCGCCAAGCCGAAGCGGATCAGCATCCCGATCAATGCCAAGGGCCGCTGCCTGCTGCGGGGGAGGAAGACCGTGAAGGTCACCGTTCAGACCAAGAACGCGGCCGGCAAGACCCTCCGCGAGCGCCTCGAAGTGCCGGTGTCTGGTTCGGGCTGTCGGTAACGCGCGCATTCGATCGCGCCAGCCCCGTCGGCCACTGACGGTCTCGGTGCGGCTGGCGCACTAAGAGCGCTGACGCGCCAGGTTGCGACGAAGACGCACGTCATCGCACCGGAAGGGGGGAGAACCCCCGCGGTCCGTCCCTCAAAGGTCGCGCCATGCACACGACCACCACCGATCCGGGCGACCCGTCCCGTCCCGTCACCGTCCTCGTCATCGAGGACGACGACGCGACGCGGGCGTTCCTCGCCGACAACCTCAACGCCGACGGCTACGAGCCGATCGTCGCCGCGACGGCGCGGGACGCTGTCCGGCTCGCCGGGCAGCACGCGCCCGACGCCGCGATCCTCGACCTCGGCCTGCCCGATGCGGGCGGGCTGAGGGTCCTCGACCGCATCCGCTCCGCCGATCACGGATCGCGTCTCGATCCGGACCTCCCCGTCCTGATCGTGAGCGGGCAGGGGAGCGAGCTCGATCGCGTCCGGGGTCTCGAGCGCGGCGCCGACGACTTCCTGCCCAAGCCGTTCTCCTATCCGGAGCTGCGGGCCCGGCTGGGGGCCGTCGTGCGGCGCAGCGGTCGTCGGAAGCGAGCGGGCCGCCTGCGCTGCGGCACGCTCGTGCTCGATCCGGTCGCGCGCGAGGTCTTCCTCGACGACGAACCCGTCCACCTGTCCCAGAAGGAGTTCGCGCTCCTGCGTGAGCTCATCGCCGAGCCGACCCGCGTCGTCACGAAGGCGGAGCTCATGCGGACGATCTGGGGGTACTCCGACGGGTCGGCCTCTCGGACCCTCGACAGCCACGCGTGCCGCCTGCGGGCGAAGATCAGCACTCCGCAGCGGCGCTTCGTCGTCAACGTCTGGGGGGTCGGTTACCGGCTCATGGACGGCAGCGGGCCCGGTGCCGCATGATCGCGCTGGAGGAGTCGCTCGCCCGGGTCTGCCACGAGCTCCGCGGGCCGCTGCATGCCGCCGGGCTCGCGCTCCATGCGGCGGCCCGCGAGACGCCGGCGGCCGCCAGGCGGCTGCGTGCCGTGCAGGTCGAGCTCGGCCGGGCCGCGGCGGTCGTGGAGGATCTCGACGCACTACGGCTCGGGCGACCGACCGACCCTGGGGCGGCCGCAGGCTGCGAGGACGTCGGCCGGCTCGTCCGCGAC
>JBFIDS010000414.1:0-3776 GCA_041603715.1 Paraconexibacter sp.
ACGCTCGGCTCCGCCGCGTCGATCTCGGCGAGCTCGTAGCGCAGGAGATCGAGCTCGCGCTCGCGGGCCCCGGAGAGACCCTCGAGCTCCTCCAGGCGCCGCTCGAGCGCGCGCACGCCGCCGAGGGCCTCGGCGAACGCGGTCCGGCGCGCGAGGTGGAGGTCCCCGCAGAACCCGTCGAGGAGGTCGAGCTGCGCCGCGGCGATCGTCAGCTTGCGGCTCTCGTGCTGGCCGTAGAAGGCGATGAGCTCGGCGGCGACGTCGCGCAGCTCGCCGAGGCCGCTCGAGCGACCGCCGACGTAGGCCCGCGTGCGCCCCTCGGCGCTCACGCGCCGCGCGAGCACGAGGTCCTCCGCGTCGGCGGGCAGGCGGTCGCCGAGCCGTTCACGCAGGGCGGCAGGGAGGTCGAAGACCCCCTCCACGTACGCCTCCCGGGCACCGGGGCGCACGATCCCGCTCCGGGCCCGCCCACCGAGGAGGAGGTCGAGCGCGTGGGCGAGCACGGTCTTCCCCGCCCCCGTCTCCCCCGTGAGCACGTTGAGGCCGGGACCCAGCTGCAGCTCGGCGCGCTCGATGAGGAGGAGGTTCTCGACGCGGAGTTCGTGGAGCACGGAGCGAGTGAACCAGCGGGCGCGGACGGAACGCGGGCGAACACGCGTTCGCCCAGCCCTCAGGCGAGCCGGCCGAACTTCTCGCGCAGGCGCAGGTAGAAGCTCGAACCCGGGACCTGGGCGAGGTCGGCGGCCTCGCGCATGAACCGCGCCGTGATCCGCTGCCCCGGCCCGAGCTCCCCGACGGGCCGCCCGTCGACCGATATGTCGACGGCCTCCAGCGATCGGTTGTCGAGTGCGAGCTCGTCGTCGGGCGCGACGACGAGCGCGCGGGCCGTGAGCGAGTGCGGGGCGATGAAGGAGACCGCGAAGCCCTCGACCCCCCAGGCCATCACGGGCCCGCCGTTGGCGAGGTTGTAGCCCGTCGATCCGGCCGGCGTCGCGAGGACGAGGCCGTCGCAGCGCACCGAGCCGACCTCCTGGCCGTTGCTCGAGTACGCGAGCGTCGCGACGCGCTCTCCGACCTTGCGGTGGATCGAGATGTCGTTGATCGCCGCGTGCGGCCCTCCGGGCAGCTCGAGCGCGATCGCCGGGAGCGTGAGCACCTCGAACTCCCCGCGCAGCGCCTTGGGGAGCCCCTCGGCCGTCGCCTCGGGGTCGATCGTCGCGAGGAAGCCGACCTCGCCGAAGTTCACCGCGAACACGGGGACGCTCGTCCCGGCGTAGCGCCGCAGCGCCCGCAGGATCGTCCCGTCCCCGCCGAGCACGATGCACAGGTCGACGTCGTCGATCGCCGGGACGTCGACGAGCACGCCCTCCGAGGCGACGAGACGGTGCTTGCGGGTCTCGTCGGGGTCGAAGCGCAGGGTCGCCCCCGCGTCGCGGGCGATCCGCAGCAGCGAGTCGAGCGCCGCGGCCGTCTGGACGGGCCGCTGGTGGGTGAAGACCGTGGCGGTCCGGGCCGCGGTCCCGCGGTTCACGGCTCGACCCCGGCCGCGGCGGCGGTGATCGCCTCGGCATCGAGCGCGCCGGGGCGGCCCGGCTCGGCGATGTGGACGAAGGTCTCGCGGTTCCCCTTCGGCCCCGGGAGCCCCGAGGACGCGTAGCCGAGGACCGAGGCGCCGCGTTCGGCCACCGCGAGCGCGACCCGGGTGAGCGCCTCCCGACGCGCCTCGGGGTCGCGGACGACGCCCCCCTTGCCGAGGCGGTCGCGGCCGACCTCGAACTGCGGCTTGATCATCGCGAGGACGTCGTGGCCCGCCGGGTCCGCACACGCGATGACGGCGGGCAGCACCTTCTCGAGCGAGATGAACGACACGTCGCACACGACGAGGTCGGGCGTGAACGGCAGCGCTGCGGGAGTGAGCGAGCGCGCGTTCGTGCGTTCGAGCACCGTGACCCGTTCATCGGTCCTCACGGACCACGCGAGCTCCCCGTAGGCGACGTCGAGGGCGATGACGTGTGCCGCCCCGTGCTGCAGGAGGCAGTCGGTGAAGCCGCCCGTCGAGGCGCCGACGTCGAGCGCCCGCCGGCCCTCGACGGCGACCCCGAGCGCGGTGAGCGCGTTGTCGAGCTTGACGCCACCCCGCGAGACGAACCGCGGCGCCTCGTCGACCGCGACGACCGCGTCGGCGGGGACGAGCTGGCCCGGTTTCTCGGCCCGCGTCCCGGAATCGCCGAGGCGCACCTCACCGGCCATCACCGACGCTGCGGCACGGCTGCGCGAGGCGAAGAGGCCGCGATCGTGCAGCAGCGTGTCGAGACGAACCTTCTCCATGAGGCGCGAACGGTACCGGCGGCGGGCCCGGCGCCTGCACGACACGTGCCGGGGGCCGCGAACGCGGTGCGAACACGCATTCGCCCGGGCCGCGCCCCGTGAGACGAACGATCGTTCGCCTCTGTGTCGAGGGTCACACTCGGATCCCGGCTCCGGGGGCACGATGAACCACGAGATGACCGCCTCCCGCCTCATCCCGTTCGGCACCCACGGCGCCCTCGAGCTGCTCGTCGGGCTCGCGACCATGGTCGCGCCCTTCGTGTTCGGGTTCTCCGCCGCCGCGGGGGTCATCGCGGTCGTCGTCGGCGCCGCGCTCGTCGGACTCTCCCTCTCCTCCACCACCGACGAGCGCGGCCGCCCCGCCCTTTCGGTGTCGATGCACCACGCCGCCGACTACGGCATCGCGTTCGGCCTCGCGGGATCGGCCACCCTCGTCGCGCTGGCGGGCGACCCGATCGCCGGCCTCGTGCTGGCGATCATCGCCGCCACGCATCTCGCCCTCAACTCGGTGACGCGCTACAGCGCGCGCGGGTGAGCGGACGCCGCACCAAGCTTCCCTCAGTGATCACATAAGCACGACCCACATAGCAGTATCTCTCCTCCCGAAAGCGGCCCGCCATGATGGCGGGTCGTTTTCTTTGTGCGGTCGGGGGACGCGACGGGCCGGCGGAGCCCCATCCCCGACGGGCACCGCGCCGTCAGCGCCGCGGGCCGATCCCATCCGGGTCGGGGATGCGGATGTGGAGGTGGTCGTCGTGGTGCGGGAGCGCGATGACCGTCGGCTCGGGGCCGCGGAGCCGGACCTTCTCCCCCACGACCACGAGCTCCGCGCCGGCCGCGAGGAACCGGTCGACGAGGTCCTGGCTCAGCTTCTCGTCGACCTGGGAAGGCCGTCGGGCCTCGAGCGCCTTGCGGTCCCGCCGCGGGTAGTAGATGTCGACGTCGAGGCCGTTCTGGTGCGAGCGGTGCCCGAGGCCGCCGTAGCGCTGGTCGAACACGCCGCCGGTCGGCAGGCTGAGATCGCCGACGAGGACGCGGGGCGCGCCCGGGTTCGCGGCCCGGTGCGCGGCGAGGACGTCGAGGATCGTGCGGACGAGGACGTCGGTGCCGTAGCGGCGCCACGCGGGGTTCGGGATCTCCTGGCGGACGCCGTCCCAGGTGAGGTGGTCGGGCCCCGAGGCCGGGAACTCCACCCCGCCCTCCAGTCGTCCTCGGAACGCGCGCCCGAGCGCCCGGGACGGCGGGGCCGTCCCGATCGCGGGACCCGGCAGCGGGCCCGCCTCGGTGGAAGGCGTGAGGACCTTCGCCGGGGCGGGCGGCACCGGGGCCGGCACCGCGAGCGGCGTCGGCTGCGCGGTCGGCGACGACGCGGCGATCCGAGCGACCGTGTCGACGTCACCGGTCGAGCGCCGCTCGTCGGGCCGTGTCGTCGCGGCGAGCGCGCTGCC
>JBFIDS010000415.1:0-3775 GCA_041603715.1 Paraconexibacter sp.
CCGGCCCCGCGTCGAAGAAGGCGCTCGAGAAGGCCGGCCTGAAGGCCTCGGACATGGACCTCATCGAGATCAACGAGGCGTTCGCGGCGGTCGCGCTGCGGCTCGTCAAGGACCTCGACGTCGACATGGACAAGGTCAACGTCAACGGCGGCGCGATCGCGATGGGCCACCCACTCGGGGCGACCGGGGCCATGATCCTCGGCACGATCATCGATGAGCTCGAGCGCACCGGCGGCCGGTACGGCCTCTGCACGCTCTGCGTCGGTGGCGGCATGGGCATCGCGACGATCGTCGAGCGCGTCTGAGCCCCGGCTCGACGCGACAAGGAGCCAGAGAGAACACATGAGCACCGAGAGCATTCGCTACGACCGCGACGCGGACGGGATCGTCACCCTCACCCTCGACGCGCCGGATCAGTCGGCGAACACGATGAACGCCGCCTTCATGGAGTCGTTCAAGGCGGTCGTCGACCGCCTGGAGTCCGAGGCCGATGACGTCAAGGGCGTCGTGATCGTCTCCGCGAAGAAGACCTTCTTCGCGGGCGGCGACCTCAACGACCTCGTCCGGGTCGGCCCCGACGACGCCGCGGAGTTCAGCGCGGGCGTCGAGGCGCTGAAGGCGGACATGCGCCGCCTGGAGACGATGGGCAAGCCCGTCGTCGCCTGCGTGAACGGCGCCGCGCTGGGCGGCGGCCTCGAGATCTGCCTGATGGCCCACCACCGCGTGGTCGTCGACGATCCGAAGATCCAGCTCGGCTTCCCCGAGGTCCAGCTCGGCCTGCTGCCCGGCGCCGGCGGCGTCGTGCGGTCGGTCCGCATGCTCGGCATCGTGAACGCGCTCATGGGGCTGCTGCTCCAGGGGCAGCGGGTGCGGCCGGACAAGGCGCTGGAGATGGGCCTCGTGAGCGAGCTCGTCGCCTCGCCCGACGACCTCGTCCCCGCGGCGAAGAAGTTCATCGCGGAGAACCCGGAGTCCCAGCAGCCGTGGGACGTCAAGGGCTACAAGATCCCGGGCGGCACGCCGCAGACGCCGTCGCTCGCGCAGAACCTGCCGGCCTTCCCGGCGAACCTGAAGAAGCAGCTCAAGGGCGCCAACTACCCGGCGCCGAAGGCGATCATGGCGGTCGCGGTGGAGGGTGCGCTCGTCGACCCCGACAACGCGTTCGCGATCGAGGGCCGCTACTTCACGAGCCTCGCCGTCGGCCAGGTCGCGAAGAACATGATCCAGGCGTTCTTCTTCGACATGAACGCCGTCAACGGCGACCGCGGCCGTCCGGCCGACATCCCCGCCTACGAGCCGAAGAAGGTCGTCGTGCTCGGCGCGGGCATGATGGGCGCCGCGATCGCCTATGTGTGCGCGAAGAGCGGCCTCGAGGTCGTCCTCAAGGACATCTCGCAGGAGGCCGCCGACAAGGGCAAGGGCTACAGCGAGAAGCTCGTCGCCAAGGGCATCGAGAAGGGCAAGACGACGCAGGAGAAGGGCGACGCCCTCCTCGGTCGCATCACGGCCACGGACGACCCGTCCAAGGCCGAGGGCGCCGACCTCGTCATCGAGGCCGTCTTCGAGGACCCGAAGGTGAAGGAGCAGGTCTTCGCGGAGATCGAGCCGTTCCTCGCCGAGGGCGCGCTGCTGGGCTCGAACACCTCGACGCTGCCGATCACCGGTCTCGCCGAGTACGTCTCGCGCCCGCACGACTTCATCGGCCTGCACTTCTTCAGCCCGGTGGACAAGATGCCGCTGCTGGAGATCATCAAGGGCGAGAAGACCTCCGACGAGACGCTGTACCGCGCGCTCGACGTCTCCAAGAAGATCAAGAAGACGCCGATCGTCGTCAACGACTCGCGCGGCTTCTTCACGTCACGCGTCATCGGCACGTTCATCAACGAGGGCATCTCGATGCTCGCCGAGGGCGTGCCCCCGACGACGATCGAGCAGGCCTCGTCGCAGGCCGGCTATCCGGCGCCCGTGCTGCAGCTCACCGACGAGCTCAACATGGAGCTCATGGTGCGCATCCGCAAGGCGGGCAACGAGGCGCTCGCCGCGGAGGGCAAGGAGCCCGTCAGCCACCCGGCGTTCGACGTCATCGACAAGATGATCGAGGCCGGGCGTCCGGCTCGCGTGCGCGGGGCCGGCTTCTACGAGTACGGCGAGGACGGCAAGCGCACGGCCCTCTGGGGCGGCCTGAAGGACATGTTCCCGTCCGTCTCCGACCCCTCGCAGATCTCGCTCAAGGACCTCGAGGAGCGGATGCTCTTCGCCGAGTCCATCGAGACCGTGAAGTGTCTCGACGAGGGCGTCCTCGAGACCGTGTCCGACGCGAACATCGGGTCGATCATGGGCATCGGGTTCCCCGCCTGGACCGGCGGCGTCCTGCAGTACATCAACGGATACGAGGGCGGGGTGGCCGGCTTCGTCGCCCGCTGCCGCGAGCTCGCCACGCAGTACGGCGACCGCTTCGAGCCGCCCGCGTCGCTCGTCGCGAAGGCCGAGGCCGGCGAGACGTACACCGACGCCCCGGTGGCCGCCGCCGTCTAGGGCATCGCCGGCAGGACCCGTCGCACCCGAGGGCCCCGCGCGAGCGGGGCCCTCGTCGTCCCCCGGGAAAAGGTGAACGTCAGTTCCGGGCGGTCATGGCGACCCAGGAATGACGTTCGCGGCGCCGGGCGGGCATCGCGGCGGCGGCGGGACCTGCGACGCCTGTGGCATCCTCCTCGCGGTGAGCGCGCACACCCTGCTCGAACGTGACACGGAGGTCGCGGCGCTGCGCATTGCCGTCGAGGCGACCGCCGCCGGGCGGGGCGCCGCCGTCCTCGTCGAAGGGCCCGCCGGGATCGGGAAGACCGCGCTCCTCGACGTCGTCGGCGAGGCGGCCGAGGCGTCGGGGGCGACCGTGTTGAACGCGCGGGCGTCCGAGCTCGACCGGGGCTTCGCGTTCGGCGTCGTCCACCAGCTCCTCGAACCGCATCTGCGCGCCGTCGGCGCCGACGCCCGCGCCGCGCTCTTCACAGGTGCCGCCGCGCGCGCCGAGGCCCTGTTCGGCGGACCGGAGGCGGAAGGGGACCCCGGGTACGGCGTCCTCAGCGGCCTCTACTGGCTCGTCGCGAACATCGCGGAGCGCACGCCGCTCGTCCTGCGCGTCGACGATCTCCACTGGAGCGACGTCGCGTCGGTGCGCGCCCTCGAGTTCGTCGCCCGTCGCATCGACGACCTCCCCGTCCTCATCGTCGCCACGCTCCGTCCCTCCGAACCCGGGACCCCCGAGGACCTGATCGCCGAGCTGCGGTCCGCGCCCGCGGCCCGCACCCTGCGGCTCGAGCCGCTCGGGCCGGCCGCGGTCGAGACGATCCTCACCGGCGCCATCGGCGCGACCCCCGACGCCGGCTTCCTCGACGCGGCGGCCCGCTCGACCGGCGGCAACCCGCTCCTCATCGGGGTCCTCGCTCGCGAGGCCTCCGCGCACGGCCTCCACGGCCTCGCCACCGAGGAGGAGGCACTGCTCGCGCTCGGGGGCCGGGGTGTCGCCCCCACCGTCGCGCGCCGGCTTCGCTCGCTCGGGGATGCCGCGACCGTCGTGGCGCGCGCGGCCGCTGTCGTCGGCGAGCGCGCCCTCCCCGAGGACGTCGCGGCGCTCAGCGGCCGGGACGCCGGAACCGTCCGCGGCGCCGTGACCGCCCTCGTCGACGCCGACGTCCTGGAACCCGGCGGCTGGGCGTTCGTCCACCCGCTCGTGCGTGCCGCGGTCGTGGAGGGCACGCCGACCGCCGAGCGCGCGGCG
>JBFIDS010000416.1:0-3773 GCA_041603715.1 Paraconexibacter sp.
CTCGGCGAGGCGCCCGTCGCCGAGCTCGTCGCCGACCACGACCTCAACTGCCTCGTCGCCGCCGGCGCGCTCGGGATGGGCCACATCAGCCGGGAGGAGATCGAGACGGCGTGGACGGCGTTCGGCCCGGGCGCGTGGCTCGCCGTGACGATCCACGAGAGCGTCCTGGGTCCGGAGGGCGGTGAGATCGGCGAGTTCTTCGCCGCCCTGCGCGCCGGCGAGATGGACACGCGCGTCGACACGGTCGAGCGCTTCCGCCACCGGCTGCAGATGGCGGGCGGCGAGATCTTCTACGACGTCGTCGTCGCGCAGCGCGAGGGGTAGCGCGCAGCGCGACAAGGGCGCCCAACGGACCGCGCACATGGCGGTCCACTGGACGCCCTCCCGCCGGCGGCCATCTCGGCCCGCGTCCTCGGGCTCGGTGTCGACCTGGCCGGGGAGCGGGAGCTCGCCCAGTCCCTCGCACGCGGAGTTTCCGGGTCCTCGCTCGTCATGACCGCGGCGGTGAAGCCCGCCTCGCTGCTCGACCTCTGCGTCGAGTCGGGAACAACGATCGTCGTCGACAACGCCGACGAGATGGAGCGCCTCGCGACCCGCGCCCGCGCGCTCGACCGGACGGCCGCCGTCGCGCTGCGGCTCGCCCCCGGCCTCGGCACGGGGCGCGCCGAGACCCGCTTCGGCCTCGCTCCGCGGGAGTTGCTCGCCCTCGCCGGCAACACGGCGGCCGCGACGTGGATGGCGATCACCGGCGTGCATTTCCACCTCGACGGCTACGGGGCCGCCGACCGGGTGATGGCGCTCGGCGAGGCGCTCGACGTCATCGACGCCCTGCGGGCCCGCGGGCACGCGCCTTCGTTCATCGATATGGGCGGCGGGATTCCGATGAGCTACCTCGAGTCCGAGGAGGAGTGGAACGCGTTCTGGGCTGCGCACGCCGATGGCATGCACGGCCGCGGCGCGCCGCTCACCTACGAGGGCCACGGCCTCGGCCTGCTTGCCCACGACGGCGAGCTCCTCGGGCGCCGCGCCGTCTACCCCTACCACCAGCGCCTGACCCGGGGCACCTGGCTGACGGAGGTCCTCGCCGGGCGCGCGGCGGGCGGGACGGTCGCCGACGCCCTGCGCGAACGCGCCCTCGTGCTGCGCTGCGAGCCCGGACGCTCGCTACTCGACGGGTGCGGAATGACCGCGACGCGCGTCGCGCACCGCAAGCAGCGCCGCGACGGCACGTGGCTCATCGGGGCCGAGATGAACCGCACGCAGTGCCGCTCGACGTCCGAAGACTTCATGCTCGACCCGCTCCTCGTACGCCCCTCGACGGCGGGCGCGCCCACCGGGGCGATCGAGGCATACCTCGTCGGCGCGTACTGCATCGAACGTGAGCTCCTCACGTGGAGACGCCTGCGCTTCCCGGACGGCGTCGCGGTCGGGGACGTCGTCCTCTTCGCGAACACCGCCGGCTACCTCATGCACATCCTCGAGAGCGCCTCCCACCAGATCCCGCTCGCGCGCAACGTCGTCGTCGGCGACAACGGGCACGGTCCGGTCACGCTGGACCCGATCGACGCACCGGCGCATAGCGGCACATGACCTCAGGCGGCGGTTGTCGACGTCGCGAGCCGGGTAGGGGGACGACGCCTGGTCGACAGGCGCCGTGACCCACGAGTGGAGGACCGCAATGGAAGGCTCATCGTCCAACCCCCAGGGCCAGCCGCACCCGCAGCAGCCGTCGTCGCCGGGCTATTCCGCGCAGGGCGGCCCGGACACCACGCAGTACCCCGCGCCTGCGCCGCCTCCCGGGGGCTACCAGCAGCCGCCGCCCCAGGGCTACGCTCAGCCGCCCTACCAGGGGCAGCAAGGTCACCAGGGCCCGGGCGTCGGCGAGCGCGCCAACCAGGCGATGCACTCCTTCCAGCGGCAGATCCGCACGCCGGAGACCAAGCCGTTCTTTCGCTCGAGTGAGTTCGCCGTCTGGCTCGTCACCGTGGTCGGCATCCTCATCGCGGGTGCGGCCGTGGACAACGGAGCTCAGGGCGATCCGTTGCGCGCGGACACCGTGTGGCTCCTGGTGGCCGTGACCTCCTTCGCCTACATCATCAGCCGCGGAATCTCCAAGGCGGGGACGCGGTACCGCGAGGAAAGCCCCCGTCTGGACGAGGGTCCGCGCGGTCGGTGACGCGCGGGGCCGTCCGCGTGCGGTGACGCCCGGTCGGGAGCGGCCGTCGAGAAGCCCGAGACGGGCCGAGCGCACAGGGCGTCCGGCCTCCTCTCGGGCTTGCTCAGCTCAGTACCACTTGCCCTTCGCGAAGCCGCCGAAGGCGACGAGTCCGACGAGCGCGATGAGCACACCGAGCAGCGTGCTGCTCACGACGGCGACGATCACGCCGATGATCACGAGGATCCCGCCGAGGCCGATGCCTCCGGCGTTCCCCCCGCGGGGCTGTGCATGTCCTTGGGCCACGGTCACTCCTCAATCTCGCACGAGCCGCGCGCCCCCTCATGGGACGAGCTCCTGTTCCTCGTGTCGTGAGAATCCGGTACCCAGGGCGCGGGTGGTGCAACCTCCGACGAACGTCCGTCGTGGTGCTGCACCGCTTCGCGTGGGTGCATCTCCGCGCGGGCAGCGCGGCACCGACCTCATGCCCCCATGGCGTCGGTCATCGACAGATGGAGCGTGTCGCGCTCCGTGGTGAAGTCGAACGTGTCGCCGCCGACGTCGCCGGCGAGCTCGAGCCAGCCGGCGAGCGTGAACTGCCCCGCCTCGCACGGGGACGAGGCCGGCAGGAGACGGTGCTGGATCTCGGCGGCGAGCGAGAGGGGGATCGACTCATCCAGGCCATCCTCCAGGCGACCAACGGAGCGCTCAACGACGACGCGACCGCGCTCTGCCGACTGGCACGGCGGGCCGAAGCGCGAACGGACGACGGACTCGGGCGCCGACCAGTAGGGGCCGCCCCAGGGGTCTCCGAACGTTCCTGGGGGCCCTCCGCGCGCGTGCGCGCGCTACTTCGTGGCGACGGGGCCGCTGCGAACGACCTCGAACGCGCGCCCGGGGACGCTCTTCAGCTGCTCGAGGTCCTCGTCGTCCCAGCGGGGGTCCGCGGCGCCGCTGATGAACCAGTCGCTGCCGTTGTCGGCGACGATCATGCCGTAGCGGGCCAGCGCGTCGAGGATCGCGCGCGACTGCCCGGTGAAGCCCGATCGATCGAAGCCGCTGCGCAGGCGCAACCTCAGCCCCATGGGCGGCAGCGATCGGTCCGTGCTCGACGAGGCGAAGTGCCGAGCGGGCGCGACGTAGCCGCGCTGGGTCCTGGACACGGTGAAGCGCAGCGCGTGGCGGATCCGTCCGGCGCTCGCCTCGTCGGGCCGCGCGAGGCCCGGGAGCATCGGGAGTCCGGCGGCGTCCGCCGAGGTCCAGCCACGGGGCCGCGGCTTCGGGTCGCGCAGGTCGAAGACGGCGCCGGAGTCGGCGCGCCAGCCCGACCCGTCGCGGAACGCCCGGTACAGCTCGTAGAGCTTGCACTCGCCGCGGCGCACGACGAGGACGTGGCGGTCGCCGTCGGCGTCCTCGCCACCCTCGATGCGGGCGTCGCGCGGGACGGGGTAGGGGCCGGGGTCGCTCTCGTCGCCGTAGGCGTCGAACCGAATCGGGACCCGCGCCTGGTCGTCGGGGACGACCGAGAACGGGATCCCGTAGTCGCCGAACTTCCCGGACCCGAAGTCGGGGTGCAGGTTGTCGTCGATGCCGATCGAGCGCAGGTACTCGTCGGAGC
>JBFIDS010000417.1:0-3750 GCA_041603715.1 Paraconexibacter sp.
CTCCGAGCTCGCTCACGATGGCGGCGAGCGACGGCGGGGGCGGCGCGGGCGCGACCTCCTCCCCGGCTCGAGCGGCGTCGAACTCGCGCCTGAACTCACGGGGCCCGTGCGCGAGGCGACGGCCCACCGCCCCGAGAACGCCGCTCAGCCGGTCGAGCTCCGCACGGGTGGCGTCCTGCTGCGCGGGCGGGAGCGAGTCCCATCGCGCCCGCAGCTCCCTCGCCATCGTGATGTGACGGCGGGCGAGCCGCGCGGTGACGAGGAATCCGGCCATCGGGGATGCGAGCGTAGCCGTTACGGGGAGCCGTGCGGCCCTGGGGTGACCCGTCCCGGTCAGCCCAGCTCGGTAGCGTCAGCAGGACGCATGTCCCTGCTCGACGCCCTCCCGACCGAGTCCAGCGCCGACGCCCTCTACGACGCATTCACCGACTGGGCCGGCGAGCAGGGCCTCAGCCTCTATCCGCATCAGGAGGAGGCGGCGATCGAGCTGTTCAGCGGGAGCAACGTCGTGCTCGCGACACCCACCGGCTCGGGCAAGTCGATGGTCGCGATCGCCGCGCACTTCGCCGCGCTCTCCGACGACCGCGTGAGCTACTACACGGCACCGATCAAGGCGCTCGTCTCCGAGAAGTTCTTCGCCCTGTGCGCCACCTTCGGCGCGGAGAACGTCGGGATGCTCACCGGCGACGCGTCCGTCAACGCCCAGGCGCCGATCATCTGCTGCACCGCGGAGGTCCTCGCGAACATCGCGCTGCGCGAAGGGGCCGGGGCCGACGTCGGTCAGGTCATCATAGACGAGTTCCACTTCTACGCGGACGGGCAGCGAGGATGGGCCTGGCAGGTGCCCCTGCTCACCCTCCCCCAGGCGCAGTTCCTCCTCATGTCGGCGACGCTCGGGGACATGAGCCGGATCGCCGGCGACCTCGAGGAGCGCACGGGTCGCGAGACGGTCGTCGTCGATGACGCCGAGCGCCCCGTCCCGCTCACGTTCTCGTGGTCGGTCGAGCCGCTCCACGAACTGCTCGAGGATCTTGCCGCCGAGGACCGGGCCCCGATCTACGTCGTGCATTTCACCCAGGCCTCGGCGATGGAGCGCGCGCAGTCGCTCCTCTCGGCGAAGCTGTGCACCCGCGAGGAGCGCGACGCGATCGCGCAGGCCATCGGCGCCTTCCGCTTCACCGCCGGGTTCGGGCGCACACTGTCGAAGATGGTGCGCGGTGGCGTCGGCGTGCACCACGCCGGCATGCTGCCCCGCTACCGGCGGCTCGTGGAGCAGCTCGCGCAGGCGGGCCTGCTCAAGGTCATCTGCGGGACCGACACGCTCGGCGTCGGCATCAACGTCCCCATCCGCACGGTCGTCTTCACCGCTCTGGCGAAGTACGACGGCACCCGTCACCGCCTGCTCAAGGCGCGGGAGTTCCACCAGATCGCAGGGCGCGCGGGACGGGCCGGGTTCGACACGGCGGGATTCGTGGTCGTGCAGGCGCCCGACCACGTGATCGAGCGGATGCGGGCGCTGCGCAAGGCGGGCGACGACCCGAAGAAGCGACGCAAGGTGCAGACGCCGAAACCGCCCGACGGGGCGGTGAGCTGGACCGAGGAGACCTTCGAGCGCCTGCGGACCGCGACGCCCGAGGCGCTCGTCTCGAAGATGCGCGTCGACCACTCGATGATCCTCAACCTCGTCAACCAGCCTGCGGACCCGGTCGCGTCGATGCGCGCGCTCCTCGAGGACAGCCACGAGGACGAGGGCAGCCGTGCCCGCCTCCTCGAGCAGGCGCGGACGCTCGGTGACGAGCTCGTCGAGGCGGGCGTACTCGAGTGGCTGCCGGAGCCCGACCCGGACGGGCGCACGCTGCGCCTCGCGATCGACCTCCAGGAGGACTTCGCCCTCAACCAGCCGCTCGCGTCCTTCGCCCTCGTCGCGTTCGACCTGCTCGACCCGGAGTTCGAGAGCTACAGCCTCGATGTCCTCTCCGTCGTCGAGGCGATCCTCGACGACCCGTTCCCCGTCCTCATGGCGCAGGCCCGCAAGGAACGCGGCGACGCAGTCGCGGAGATGAAGGCCGAGGGGATCGACTACGACGAGCGTATGGAGCTGCTCGAGGAGGTCACCTACCCGAAGCCACTCGCCGACCTCCTCTTCGACGCGCTGCGCACCTACCGCGAGACGCACCCGTGGGTGCGCGAGTCCGACCTGTCCCCGAAGTCGATCGTGCGCGACATGTACGAGTGGGGCCGCACGTTCACCGAGTTCGTGTCGCACTACGGGCTCGCCCGCTCCGAGGGCGTCCTGCTGCGCTACCTGAGCAGCGCCTACCGGGCCCTGCGGCAGACGGTGCCCGAGCGGGCCCGCACCGATGAGCTCGACGAGATCATCGAGTGGCTCGGCGAGACCGTCCGGCAGACCGACTCGAGCCTGCTCGACGAGTGGGAGTCGCTCACCGATCCCGAGTCGGTCGCGCGCGCGGCCGCCGCCATGGAGGCCGGCGAGCCCCCGCCGCCCGTCCGCGCGATCACCGCGAACGAGCGCAACTTCACGGTGATGGTCCGCAACGCGATGTTCCTCAAGGTGCGGCTCGCCTCCCAGGACCGTGCCGACGAGCTCGCCGCCCTCGACGCCGCCGCGGCCGCGCTCACCGACCCTCCCGGCCGACCCTCCATGCGCGAGCCGGCGTGGCGGGAGGCGCTCGACGCGTACTGGCAGGAGTACGACGAGATGGGCTCGGGCCCGACAGCCCGTTCCCCGGACCTCCTCATGATCGACCGGGAGGCGGGCGCGGACGGCGCGCGTCGCTGGACGGTCCGCCAGATCGTCGAGGACCCGGAGGAGCACCGCGACTTCGCGTTCCTCGCCGAGGTCGACCTCGACGACTCCGACCTCGCCGGCGAGCCGGTGATCCGCACGACGTCCTTCGGTCCAGCCGGCGCGTGCTGACGCCGGTCCGGAGCGCACGCGGCCCCGATGGCCAGCCGAGGTCGCCGTAGGCGTCGTCGAGCGCTTCGGACAGCGTCGCGACCTGGGTCTCCGACGCCGCCGCGTCGCCGGCGCGGATGACGTCGGTCAACTCGAGCGTCGCGTCGACGAACGAGGACCGAAAGGCCGTGCTCATGCGCCAACCGCATCCCGCCGCCGGACGAGCCGTGAGGGGGCGGGCACGTGCCATGGTGCGGGAAATCACGGAGGCTCCCGCGGGCCCGCTGCGGTGACGGACGGACCCCGCGCGGGCCTACCGTGCAGCCCGTTCGGCCCCCCGACCCGGTGAGACATGACCCAGCACGACGACCCGTCCCCGCACCATCGCTTCTGTCCCGAGTGCGGAGCCCCTCATGCCGCGAACGCCCGTTTCTGCGAGGGGTGCGGCCACCGTTTCGCGGAGCCCGGCGCGCCGACCACGGAGGCGACCGCGGTCATCCCGCCCGGTCCGAGTGCGGCGCCGAAGACCGCACCGCCGTCGCCCCGTGCCACCCCGGATCAGGCGAACGCGCCCACGCCGCGCCGCCCGAGCACGGCTCAGATGGGCGCCATCGGCGGTGTGGTCCTCCTCATCGCTGCCGTCGCGGTGGTCCTCGTGCTCGTTCTCGGCGGGGACGATGACGACGCTCCCCGCCCAGATGCGGACTCCGCCGAGACGATGCGCATCGCCGCGACGATCGACCCCGTCTCGGAGGCCAATGACGCACTCAGCGTCACGCTCCTGGCGCTCGACCGGGGCGACGACCCCGACGACGCCCTCGACTCGGCGCGCA
>JBFIDS010000418.1:0-3740 GCA_041603715.1 Paraconexibacter sp.
CCGGCGGGCGGACGACCTGGCTCGGCCTGCGGCGCACCGCCGACGGACGGACCTTCGCCCCGGTCGATCTCCGCTGAGCGCTTCGACGTCCGCCTGCGGCCCGGGTGACCGCAGGTCGCGAGGGACCGCCCATGCGTCCTGACGCCCGCGCCGCGCGTGCGCGGGCGGGCGGCGCCCTCGGGCCCTGGCGGGCTACCGGGTGATGCGCATCGTGAGCGCGGGGACTCGACGAACATCCGGAACGGGTCGCCGACGTACGCCGCTCCGAACGGGTCCTGTGCGGAGCGCCGGGGCAGCCCGGGCGCCGAACCCGGCGCCGTCGGCACGGCCACGAAGTGTCACGACCGTGACACAACGGACGTCGCGTTGCGAACGGTCTCGGGCCGCCGTTGGCGATCAACTGCTCTCCACGCACCGCAAGGGCCACCGGGGCCCGCGGAACCACACCGAGGAGACACAGTGTCGATCACCGCCACGCCGCAGACGAGCGAGACCCACGGCCCGGAGTCGAGCGCCCGATGGAGCCGCGTCCGCCGCGGCCGCTACGCCCTCGCCGCCGTCGCCCTCGCGTCGGTCCTCGCCCCGCTCGCCGCCGAGGCGCGCACCGGCGACACGCTCAAGGAGGGGACGCGCAACGGCACGGCCTCGCAGGAGACCGAGATCATCGGCAGCTTCGACGTCACCGGCGGGGCGAAGGGCGGCTACGTCACTCGCCAGTCGAACACGAAGGAGGGCCCCAGGGCGGGCGGCGCGGCGATCTACGGCTGCCGCGCGGCCGCCGGCGGGTCGCTCGGCGGCTCGGCGCCCTGCCTGCGGGCCACGAACCTCGCCAACGGCTTCGCGTTCGAGTTCGCCTCCAAGGGCGGCGCCGCGGGCGCGTTCCTCGTCGACGACCCGCAGACCGTGAGCACGCAGCCGCCGTTCACGACGAACGCTCGTGGCCTGGTGAAGAACCTCAACGCCGAGCGCGTGGGCGGGCTCACCGCGCAGGAGCTGATCACCGCCGCGCAGCAAGGCGGCCAGCCGGGTCAGCCCGGCGCCGGCGTCCCGGGTCCGAAGGGGGACAAGGGCGACAAGGGGGACAAGGGGGACCGCGGTCCGTCGAACGCCTACGCGATCCGCCAGGGATTCCTCAACCTCGCCAACAACAACGCCACCGAGCAGACGCTCCGCACCCTGAGCCTCCCGGATACCGGCCACTACATGGTCACCGTCTCGGCCCAGGCCGTCTGGGACTCGGGTCCGAACGTCGGCAACATGATCTGCCGCGCGCGGTCGGTCGGGACGGATACGGTCGTCGACTTCACCGGCGGCAACCTCGGCTCCGGCGCGGTCGACGCGAAGGCCCAGCCGTTCCACCACTACTCGTTCACGTTCCCGTACACCCGCGACGCCGGGAACACCGGGATCCGCCTCACCTGCCAGCACGGCGGGAACAACGCCACGATCGCTCAGGTGCAGAGCGCGAACATCACCGCGATCCAGGTCGCCGATCTCGACGATCAGACGCCCTGACCGTCCGGACGCACCGCCGATCGGGTTCCGCCCCTCCTCGTGAGGGGCGGATCTCGTTGCGCGCCGAGGAACCCCACCTACCGCGTGACCTTGACCTTCGCCGACGCGCCGCCCTTGGCGCTGCGGCTCGTCCTGCTGGTGTTGAGGACCAGGCGGTAGGTCGCGGGCTTCGCGCCCCGGAAGCTGACCGACACCAGGCGGCGTCCGCAGCTTCCCGCACGTGAGGAGGGGACCTCGACCCGGCGCAGGCGCTTGTTCTGAGGCCCGACGACGTGGGTGTAGCCCTTGCGGCCCGCGCCGTAGCCGACGGCGAGGACGTTCAGCGACCCTCCACGGCGGACACGGGTGCCGGAGGGCAGCACCCGAGGGACGTCGACCTCGATGTCGATCGTCCGGCCGTCGAAGCCGTAGAACGTCGTGCCGGAGGCGTCGTAAGCCTCCACGCGCGTGGAGTACGACAGGACCGGCAGCTTGTCGTACGTCGTCGCGCTCGGCAGCTGCACCTGCTGGGTGAAGCGCGGGTCCAGGGTGCCCGGCAGCCTGGTGGACGGCGCGTAGGTGATCGGCGCGAAGGGCGACGTGACGGCGTACCTCTCCTTCAGCCCGCCGCCCTTGCCCGTCGCCTTGTACACGTTCGGGACCATGATCGTGCGGCCGAGCTGCCGGGTCTGCTGACTCGGGCCGACCGGCGAGTACTCCATCGTCACCGTGGTGAGGGCTCCGGGCTTCACGCACTTCGGCGCGGCCGAGATCCCGATCGCGGAGGCCGAGGTCGGGACCAGCGCGAGCGCCCCGAGAGCGAGCAGGCCAGGACGGGTCACGCGGTGCAGGGGCATGGGGGCAGGCGAGCGCCCGCGGACGAGGCGGCGGCGCGAAATGCGGCGCCGCGTTGTCCACCGCTCTCAGCCGCGCACCACGGTGGTGCGCCGCGGCACCGGCGCAGTGTCCTTCCCGCGGTGGTGGCGCAGGCGGGCGACGAGCTCTGCCCGCAGCCGGTCGCCCGGGACGACCGCGTCCACGTAGGTCGCCGACGCGATGCGGAACACGTCGAGGTTCACCATGTACTCCTCGCGGCGGGCGGTGACGAACGCCTCCCGCTCGGCCGGGTCCTCGATCGCGGCGATCGTGTTCGCGTGGATCGCGTTCACCGCGGGCTCCGGCCCCATGATCGCCATCTTCGCCGTCGGCAGGGCGATGATCGCGTCGGGGTCGAACGTCGCCCCGGACATCGCGAGATATCCCGCCCCGTAGGCCTTGCGAACCACGCAGGTGATGCGCGGGACGGTCGCGTTGGCGATCGCGAGGAGGAGCTTCGCGCCGTGGCGGATGATCCCCGACCGCTCGACCTGGCTGCCGACCATGAAGCCCGGCGTGTCGGCGAGGAACACGAGCGGGATCCCGTAGGCGTCGCAGAGGGAGACGAACTGCGCCCCCTTGTCCGCCGAGTCCGCGGTGAGCACGCCGCCCTTGAACTTCGACTGGTTGGCGAGCACGCCGACGGTGACGCCGTCGAGCCGCGCGAACGCGCACACGAGCTCCTTGGCGAAGCGCGGGCGGTGCTCGAACAGCGAGCCCTCGTCCACGAGCGCCGCGAGCAGCTCCTTGACGTCGAAGGGCGCGTTCTGCGCCTCGGGCACGATCTCGGCGACCGGTCTGGCGTCGGCGACCGGATCCTGCGCCTCGACGTCGGCCACCCGGTCCTCCCAGTGCTGGGGCAGGTAGGAGAGATAGCGCCGTCCGAGCGCGATCGCCTCGGCATCGTCCTTCGCGAGCTGATCGCCGAGTCCGCTGACGGTGCAGTGCATCTTCGCGCCGCCCATCTCCTCGGCGGTCACCTTCTCCCCCGTCGCCATCTCGACCATCCGAGGCGAGCCGAGGAACGCGCTCGCGTTGCCGTCGACCATGACGACGGCCTCGCAGAACGCGGGGACGTAGGCGGCGCCCGCGGGCGAGGGACCGAACACGATCGCGATCTGCGGCACGCGCCCGGAGAGCAGCGCCTGCTCGTGGAAGATCCGCCCGGCGTGCCGGCGGTCGATGAAGAGGTCGAACTGCTCGTCGAGCCGCGCCCCCGCCGAGTCGACGAGGTACACGATCGGGCAGCGGCTGCTCGCCGCGACCGCCTGGGCCCGCAGGTACTTGCGGCTCGTCTCGCGCCCCCAGGCCCCCGCCTTCACGGTCGGGTCGTTCGCGATGACGACGACGGGCCGGCCGTCGATGCGGCC
>JBFIDS010000419.1:0-3725 GCA_041603715.1 Paraconexibacter sp.
GTCCCCGCCCACGGCGAGCTCCTGTGCGACGTCCGCGCGGACCGGCTGGACGCCTTCGACCCCGTGATGGCTGCGATCCCCGACGAGGTCGGCGGTGCCGCGCTCGCGGTGGAGAACCTGCGCGAGTGGCCGGGCATGGACAGCACCGCGGACGCCGCGCCGGTCCTCGCGACCGCGTCGGAGCGCCTCGGGCGGCCCATCGTCCCGCGCGCCCGCGGGGGCGCGAGCGACGCGAGCCACCTCGCGACGGTCGTGCCCCTCACGATCGACGGCCTCGGGCCTCGCGGGGGAGGGGCGCACGCCCCTCACGAGTACGTCCTCGACGCGACGCTGCGCACCCGCGCGGAGGTCGCGCTCGCGGTCGCGGACGCGATCCTCGCGCCCTGAGAGACACGGTTCCGGTCGGGCCCACACCGGAATCCGGGCAGTGTCCGTGTAACTACTGTCCCCTCGATTCTGTACCCTCCTGCGAGCCGTACAACCCAATAGCCGAGCCCCTGCCACACGGATGGAGGGGGACGGGGGACCCAAGGACCTTCACGGTCGGGGGCGAATCCCGGGATATCTCCCGGGTAGCGCAGCACTCAGCGCGAGCCCGACAGCTAACCCCGTAGGCGCAAGAGAGCAAAGGGGTTACCCCGTCGTGTCGCACAGGAACCATCCGCTTCACCGCAGTCGATCGTCCCGTGCCCGTCACCTCGTCGCACGCGGTGCGTGCATCGCGACGGCCGCGCTCATCCCGGCGACGGCGACGCTCGCCCTCCCCGTCGCCGCCCAGGGCGCGACGAAGTCGACCGCGAAGGCCGCCTCGAAGAAGCTCGGCGATCGCGCGCTGCGGGTCGGGTCCAAGGGGGCCGACGTCAAGCAGCTCCAGAAGCTGCTCGTGAAGGTCGGCATCAAGACGGCGACCGACGGCGCGTTCGGGTCCGGCACGAAGAAGGCCGTGCAGCGCTTCCAGCGCGCGGCCAGCCTGGAGCCCAGCGGAACCGTCGGCAGGATCACCGTGCGTGAGCTCCGCGCCGCGGCCTCGGCCGGCAGCGCGAACATCGCGGCGGGCGGCTTCGACTCGAGCGGCAAGGTCCGCAACCGCAGCCTCGGCGACCGCATCCCGGTCAAGGCGGGCATGAGCGGCCAGGACATCCGCGTGCTCCAGGACTTCCTCCGGCGCTCCGGCTTCCGCACGACGATCGACGGCGAGTTCGGCAGCGGCACGAAGAAGGTCGTGCAGCGGTTCGAGCGGGCCAACGGGCTTCCCGACGACGGCATCGTCGACGCGAACGACATCGACGTCCTCCGCGGCCAGGCGAAGGCGGGCCCGGACGCGAAGGAGGCCGAGAAGCCGCTCGAGCTCGCCCCCGGTGACCGCGCGAAGGTCGGCCCGGACGGTCTCGCGATCGCTCCGGCCAACGCGCCGGACGAGGTCAAGGCGATCATCGCCGCGGGCAACAAGATCGCGAAGAAGCCGTACATCTACGGCGGCGGCCACGGCAAGTGGAACGACAAGGGCTACGACTGCTCCGGCTCGGTGAGCTACGCGCTCTACGGCGCCAAGCTCGTGAAGGCCTCGATGCCCTCGGGTGGCTACACGAGCTTCGGTGAGTCGGGTGCCGGCAAGTGGGTCACGATCTACGCGAACTCCGGCCACATGTACATGGTCGTCGCCGGTCTGCGCTTCGACACGAGCGGGCTCAAGCAGGACGGCTCACGCTGGCACTCCACCAGCCGCCCGACGAAGGGCTACACCGTCCGCCACCCGAAGGGCCTCTGACCGGGTCCCTCACACCGACGCGGGCCGATCGGTCCGCGTCGGTCCCCTCCGCGGCGTGAGCGCCCCGGCGCACGACCTGCCGCGCGTGCTCGTCCTCTACGACGACGACTGCGGCTTCTGCCGATGGAGCCTCGCTGCGCTCCTGCGCCGCGACCGCGGGCGGCTGGTGATCGTGCCGATCCAGGACGAGGGTGCCCAGGCGCTCCTCGCCGAGGCGGGCATCGACGCCGCCGACCGTCTCCGCGCGGCGCACGCCATGCCGCTCGGTGGCGCCCCCTCCGACCTGCGCAGCGGCGGCGACGCCGTTCCCCTCGTGCTCGGCACGGTCGGGCTCGGCCTCGCGGGCCGGGTCGCACCGGCGGTGCTGCGCCGCCTCGTCTACGGCGCCATCGCCGGCAACCGCACGCTCCTCGGACGGGGGGTGGGCGCGCAGCGCCGGGCGGATGCCGACCGCGTCATCGCGCGGCGACGCGCCGAGGCGCCCTGGCCCGATGCGTCCGCCGGATAGCCTGCCGCCGATGTCCACCCCTCTCCGCGTGCTCTGCCTGCCCGGCTCCCTCCGCGCCGCGTCGCTCAACCTCGCGCTCGCCCGCGCGGCCGTGGAGGTCGCACCCGAGGACGCCGAGGTGACCCTGCACACGCTCGCCGACGTGCCGCTCTACGACGGGGACGTCGAGGCCTCCGGGCTCCCCGCGGGCGTGACGGCGCTCCGCGACGCCGTCGCGGGGTCCGACGCGCTCCTCATCTGCGCGCCCGAGTACAACAGCTCGATCCCGGGGGTCCTCAAGAACGCGATCGACTGGCTGTCGCGCCCGCCGCGGCCCACGCCGCTCGACGGACTTCCGGTCGCGCTCGCCGGCGCGTCGCCCGGAGGGTTCGGGACGATCCGGTCCCAGACGCACCTCCGGCAGGTGCTCCAGTTCACGGGGACCCTCACCCTCGCCAAGCCCGAGCTGTACGTGTCCAGGGCGAGTGGCCTCTTCACCCACGGACGCCTCACGGACGAGGCGACGCGTGACCGGCTGCGCGAACTCCTCGAGGCGCTGGCGCGTTGGACCCGGACGGTCAGGACGACCGAGCCGTGAGCGAGGGTTCCTGGGGCGGCGCCGATCGCCGGAGCACGTCGGGACGGGTCCCGCTCACCCCCGACGAGGAGCTGCTCGGCGCGCGCCTGCCGACGGTCCGCAACGAGCTCACCGACCCCGAGCGCGTCGCCCACGCCACCCTGGAGCTCGGCCGGGGCTTCGACGCGCTGCGCGGGGTCACCCGGGCGGTCTCCGTGTTCGGATCGGCGCGCACGCCTCCCGACCATCCGGAGTACGCGCTCGCCCGGGAGACCGCGCGCCGCCTCGGCGAGGAGGGCTTCACGATCATCACGGGCGGCGGTCCCGGTGTGATGGAGGCCGCGAACCGGGGGGCGCAGGAGTCGGGCGTCGCCTCGGTCGGGCTCAACATCGTCCTGCCGTTCGAGCAGGAGCCCAACCCCTACCAGGACATCGGGCTCGAGTTCGACTTCTTCTTCACCCGCAAGGTCATGTTCGTCCGCTACGCGAGCGCGTTCGTCGTGTTCCCCGGCGGCTACGGGACGCTCGACGAGATGTTCGAGGCGCTCGTCCTCATCCAGACCATGAAGATCGAGGACTTCCCGGTCCTCCTCGTCGGCGCGGACTTCTGGGGCGACCTCGTCACCTGGATGCGGGAGCGGCTCGTCGCCGGCGGCTTCATCTCCGCCCAGGACCTCGCCCTGTTCCGCATCACCGACGACGTCGAGGAGATCGTCGACGTCGTGAGGCTCGCCTCCGACCGCCAGTTCGGCACGGCCGCCGGCTCCGGGTAGCGTCCGCGTGGCGCGCGCGTGCGCTGGTCGGTCCCGCACGGCTCTGCGAGGATCCGGGGTCGATGGTGGTGGGACCGGTCACCTCGCGGCCGCACGGCGTCATCGCCCGGCCCGCACTCA
>JBFIDS010000420.1:0-3725 GCA_041603715.1 Paraconexibacter sp.
GATTCGGTGCTCGACGGCCACCAGGCCCCGCGGGCCGGCGGTCAGCCGGTAGCCGCAGCCCGGCGGCACCAGGACCAGCTCGCCGGGCCCCAGCTCCACCGCCGGCGACGCCGCGCCCGCGGCGCCCCCCGCCTCGAGATGGACGGCGCCGCCGCCCTGCCGCACGGCGATCGAGGTGGCCCGGTCGTCGTTTCCCGCCGCGGCTCCGCGCGCCCCGGGCTCGATCCGGGACACCACGGCCTCGACGAAGCCGTCGAAGAGCACCGTCCGCTCGCCCCAGGGGGCGCGGCGCGGAACGAGCGAAGAGCGCCGGCCCGCGGCCAGCGGCAGCTCGACGACGCGGCTCTCGCGCGGCGCCCCGAGCCCGAGGATCCGCCCCTCGGCGAAGGCGCGGCCGAGATGGGCCGGGATCACCGCGCGGTCGTTCTGATCGTGGAGCCGCTCGACGAGATCCAGCGACACGGTGGCGAACTCCTCGAGCACGCAGCCGATCACGCTGTGGACGATCCCCAGCCGGTCGAGGACCAGGACGTCCCCCGGCTCCGGCCGGTAGCGGAACGGCTCGTACCGCGGATCCTCGCCGCCCGCCAGCCAGGCGCCGAAGGCGGCCTCGTCGTAGAGCCGCTCCCACTCCTCCGACTCGCAGATGAAGACGAAGCCGCCGGGGTGGACGCCGAGGATATGGAAGACCTCCACCTTCTCCTCCAGGTGGCGCTGGAAGCTGAAGCCCTCGCCGGGCTGCTGGAGGAAGATCGAGTAGCCGAGCGGGCTCGAGGCCTTGATGGCGTAGGGCTTCTTCTTGATCAGGAAGCCGAGGCGCCGCTGCAGGGAGGCGATCTCGCACGCCATGGCGGTGGAGGCGCCGCCGGCCAGCAGGCCCAGCAGCACCTGCTTGAAGACCTCCTCCAGCCGCTCCACGGCGTCGAAGTCGAGCTCGCGCCGCAGCACCGGAACCAGGGCGCGCAGCACCTCCAGGCCGCCCGCGGCGAGCGGCTCGGGGAGGGTCTCGAAGCGCCGGCCCGCGGCGATCTCCTCGAGCAGCCCCGCGACCGTGCCGCGATCCGTCATACGCCCGCGATGCGTCCCGGGGCCCGCCCCGCTAGCGGCCCCGGCCCTTCTTCTTGCCCGAGCCCAGGGTCACCTGCTCGCGGACGAAGGACTGACTCCCCGAGAGCTCGTCCCACACCCCCACCACCACTTCCAGCTCTCCGCCCTCGACCTGCAGCGTCGTGGTGTAGCCGACCTCGCGCTCCGGGTCCGCCGCCTCGGCCAGCGGCAGGCTCACCGGATTCGGAGAGCGGCGAGGTGGAGGGGGGCGAGGCGCTCACCGAGCGCCTCGTCGAGCTCCTCGCGGGCATCGCCCGTCCGGAGGATCCCGACGCCGGACGGATCGACCTCCGTCACAGCCCGACCGTGATCATGGCCGTCGGCGTCAACGGGACGGGGAAGACGACGACGATCGGCAAGCTCGCCTGGCACCTCCAGCGCGAGCTCGGCAAGACCGTCGTCCTCGGCGCGGCCGACACGTTCCGCGCCGCGGCGACCGAGCAGCTCCAGGGCTGGGCGGAGCGCGCCGGCTGCGACATCGTCATCGGTCCCGAGGGCAGCGACCCGGGTGCGGTCGCCTTCGACGCCGTCCGCAAGGGCCGGGAGCGCGGGGCCGACGTCGTGATCATCGACACCGCCGGCCGGCTCCACAACCAGGACCACCTCATGAACGAGCTGTCGAAGATCCGCCGGGTCATCGGAAAGCAGATGCCCGACGCCCCGCACGAGACCCTCCTCACCGTGGACTCCACGACCGGCCAGAACGGGCTGCGTCAGGCCGAGCTCTTCTCGAAGGCCGTTCCCGTCGACGGGATCGTCCTCACCAAGCTCGACGGGACGGCGAAGGGCGGGATCGCGCTCGCGATCGCGGGCGAGCTGAAGCTTCCCGTGAAGCTCATCGGCATCGGCGAGGCCCTCGAGGACCTGCGTCCCTTCGACGCCGACGACTTCGCGCGCGCGCTGCTGGGCACCCCTGAGCCTCCCGCCTGAGGGAGGGCGCGAGCCGCCCCCGGCAGGTTCGCGAGCAGGTTCCGCGTCATCCGGAGGCTCCTCGCACACCTCGGCGCCGGGGTGGGGCCAGACGCCACGCGTCCCGCCACCGTCCGCGCGCCGTGAGACCAGATCGGGACCGCTGGGCCCTCCCGGACGAGGAGGGGCTCGGCTAGGGTGAGACGCAATGGATGAATGGGTCTTCTGGATCGTCATCGCCGTCGTCTTCGCGGTCGGTGAGATCCTCAACCTCAGCTTCTTCCTCGCCCCGTTCGCGGTCGGCGCGCTCGCGGCGGCGGTCGCGTCCGCAGCGGGTCTCGCGCTCGCGCCCGGGATCGCCGTCTTCCTGCTCGTCTCCGGTGGTGCGTTCGCCGGCCTGCGCCCGATCGCGCGGCGTCACCTGCGTACGCCCCCACAGATCCGCACCGGGACCGCCGCCCTCATCGGACGCGGCGCGATCGTCGTCGAGCGGATCGAGAACGGCACCGCGGTCGGCGCCGTGAAGCTCGACGGCGAGGTCTGGACGGCTCGTGCGTTCGACGAGGACCAGGTCTTCGAGATCGGCCAGCGCGTGCAGGTCATCGAGATCCGCGGGGCGACCGCGCTCGTGAGCGAATGACCGCGACCGCGCCCACTCCCGCAGTGCCCACCCCCACCAGGAGGTCCACCGTATGTCCGGCCTGATCGTCCTCGGCGTCCTCGCGCTCTTCGCGCTGTTCGTCGCGGCGAAGACGGTTCGCATCATCCCGCAGGCCCGCGCGGGCGTCGTCGAGCGGCTCGGCCGCTACAGCCGCACGCTGCAGCCCGGGCTCACGATCGTCATCCCGTTCGTCGACAAGGTGAAGCCGCTCATCGACCTCCGTGAGCAGGTCGTCAACTTCCCGCCCTCCGGTGTGATCACCGAGGACAACGTGACGGTGAACATCGACACGGTCCTCTACTTCACGATCACCGACCCGAAGGCGGCGACGTACGAGGTCGCCAACCCGCTCCAGGCGATCGAGCAGCTCACCGTCACGACGCTGCGCAACGTCATCGGCGGCATGACCCTGGAGGACTCGCTCACCTCCCGCGACCAGATCAACTCCCAGCTGCGCACGGTCCTGGACGAGGCGACCGGCCGGTGGGGGATCCGCGTCAACCGCGTCGAGCTGAAGGCCGTCGACCCGCCGGCGTCGATCCAGGAGTCGATGGAGAAGCAGATGCGCGCCGAGCGCGACCGTCGTGCCGCGATCCTCAACGCCGAGGGCGTCAAGCAGTCCCAGATCCTCACCGCCCAGGGCGAGAAGGAGTCGGCGATCCTCACCGCCCAGGGTGCCCGCGAAGCGTCGATCCTCCAGGCCGAGGGCGAGGCGAAGGCGATCGAGACCGTCTTTCAGGCGATCCACGACGGCCGCCCCGACCAGGAGCTGCTCAGCTACCAGTATCTGCAGATGCTCCCGCAGCTCGCTCGGGGGGAGGCGAACAAGATCTTCGTGATCCCCTCGGAGTTCAACCAGGCGCTCGGCGGCCTCGGCAGCGCCGTCGCGAAGCTGGGGCAGGGCGGCGACAAGCCCGCTCCGCCCGCCGCCTGACGACGTTCCGGTGACGCCCCGCGCGGCGCGACCGCGCGGGGCCTACACTCCGCCCCCACGTGTTCGACGCACTCTCCGAGAAGCTCCAGGCGACCCTGTCCGACGTCCGCGGGC
>JBFIDS010000421.1:0-3720 GCA_041603715.1 Paraconexibacter sp.
CAGGTCGTACGCCTGCAGCTCGACCGGCGCGAGCGCGGCGACGGTGGCGGCCGACGGCGCGTCGCGCAGGCCCGGGAACGCCCACGACGGCGCGGGCCGGCCCCAGCGCCGCACGATGCGGCGCTGGATGCTGACCGCGCGCTCGTACTCGATGAGCTGCTCCGTGACCGCCCAGGCGAGCGCCTCGAACGCGACCGCGCGGCGGCGGACGCGCAGCCACGGCCGGCGCCGGACGGACGCGCCGATGAGTGGGTCTTCCCGGAAGCGCGCGACGAACGGCGCGATGTCGTCGTCGATCCCGAGCGCCGACCGCCACCGCTCGAGCGCGGTCGCGGCAGCGGCGCGGTCCTGTGACCGTGCGGCGATGACGACGCGATCCGGGTCGGGCTGGGCGGCACGCAGCTCGACCGGTACGTCGTCGATGTGGACGAGCCGCAGGAGCACCGTGCCGGAGCGGCGCTCGATGCCGTCCATGCTCCCCCCGGGCAGACGCAGCGCGAACGCGGGCCGCGCCTCTTGCCGGATCTCGGCGACCGGAGCCGGTGCGCGGACGGTGTGGCGGGAAGGCCCGCTCACCGACGCCCGAGGAGGTGCACGTCGACGACGTAGGTGCGCGTCTCGACGATCCCCACCGTGCCGTCGTCCCGCCCGCGGCGGGACGGACGGGCGCGCCCGGCGGCGCGACGGCCGCGCGCGGCGCGGACGAGCGCGGTCGTCGCCGCACCGGCGACGATCCCCGTCGCGGCCACGGCGGCCGCCTGGGCCACGACCTGCCCGGTGCGCGAGGCGACGAGGCCGCGCGAGCGGTCGTCGGGACCCGCCACGGGGACGGCCGGGAGGGCCGGGCGGGGGCCCTCACCGTCCGGGACGGGCTCGGCCGTGACCTCCTCGACGTCCTCGGAGTTCTCGACGCTCGCGGCGGTCGGGTCGTGGGCGGGCATCCGCGCCAGTGTAGAGGGCCTCCCGGTCCCGTCCCGCTGCAGGCCGGGGGAAACCCAATCCCCGTCCTGGCGACGCGATAAGGTCATTTCGATATGGACGAGCCCGTGCGGTCAGCTGAGACGCCTTCGCGCACGGAGGTGCTGCGAGCTTCCCCTCCGATGTTCAGCTCCCCCATGCTGGACAAGCTCACGCGGGTCCACTGGTCGGTCGTCCCGGCGATCTTCGTCCCGGGCATCGTCGTCTTCGCGCTCCTCGCGGTCGATCGCGGCCTCGGCATCGGCGCGCTGGCCGGGCTGATCCTCGCCGGGTACGTCGTCTGGACGCTCACGGAGTACTGGCTGCACCGCATCGTGTTCCACTTCGAGCCCGAGCGCGGGATCGGTGCCCGGCTGCACTGGATGATCCACGGCGTCCACCACGATCACCCGAACGATCCGCTGCGGCTCGTGATGCCCCCGTCGGCGAGCCTGCCGCTCGCCGCGCTGTTCGCCCTCCTCTTCCACGCGATCCTCCCGTTCGCGGAGGCGTGTGCGCTGTCGGCGGGCTTCTTCGGCGGGTACCTCGCCTACGACATGACGCACTTCTACGTGCACCACCGCACGCCGACGACGCGGCTCGGGAAGATGCTCCGCGCCCATCACATGCGTCACCACTTCCAGGACGACACGGTCGCCTACGGCGTGAGCGCGCCGTGGTGGGACGCCGTCTTCGGCACCTGGCCTGGCTCGCGTCGCGCCGCCGCGTCCGCGACCCAGCCGGGAACTGCCGGTCAGGCCTCCTCGCCGCCGTCCCCGTCCTCGGCGACGACCGTGTCGGCCGCCGGCGGCGCCCAGACGCGCTCGTAGACGCGGTAGCGCTTCACCACCCGACCGCCCATGGCCTCCATGGCGCGGTTCATGGCCTTGTTCGTCTCCAGGATCCAGCCCATCTCGCCGCCCTTGTAGCGGGTGGCGGCGGCCATGTCGAAGTGCTCGACGTACATCTTCGCCGCGACCCCGGTGTGCTGGAACTCGGGCTTGACCCCGAGGAACCCGACACGGACGCGGTCCATGCGCCGTGACTTCGTGAGGAAGCGGAACCAGCCGAGCGGCAGGAGCCGGCCGTTCATCTGCTCGAGGACCTGGTTGAGGTCCGGCACGGTGATGGCGACGCCGACCGTCTCGCCCTCCGCGGTCTCCGTGACCATGAACCAGTTCTCGTCGAACACGAGCTGCAGCTCCTGCGCGTACTGGTCGAGGTCCTTGTCGTCGTAGGGCGAGAAGCCCCAGTTGCGCGACCACGCGGCGTTGTAGACCTCCTTGAACCGGTCGACGTCCTTGCGCAGAGAGCGTCGTGACATCTTGCGCAGGCGGATCCCGTGTTTGGACTCCACCTGGTCGGCGAGCTCGAAGAGGACCGGCAGCATCCGCTCGCGGTCGTCGATCTCGAGGTTCCACATGAGGAGGTCCATCGCCTTCGCGAGGCCGGCCTCCTCGCAGCGCGCCCGGTAGTACGGCGGGTGCCAGGGCTGCTTGATCATCGGGCGCAGCTCGTGGCCCTCGAAGAGGACGCCCGACTCGTCGTTCATCGTGAAGTCGGCGGGCCCGACCATCCGGTCGCAGCCCCGGCCCCGCAGCCATCGCTCCGCCGCGTCGAGGAGCGGCGGCAGGATGTCGGGGTCGTCCTCGAGCTCCACGAACCCGAACCAGCCCCAGCGGGACGCGTGGTAGCGGTTGTAGGCAAAGTCGACGTGGGCGCTGAGGCGTCCCACGACCCGCCCGGCGCGCTCGGCGATGAAGTACTCCGCCTCGGCGTGGTTGAAGTAGGCGTTGAGGCGCCGGTTGAGGAACAACCGACGTTCGAGCCGCAGCGGGGGCACCCACTGAGGCGAAGTAGCATGCAGCCGGTAGGGGAGTTCGATGAACTCCCGAAGGTCCCGCCGTGAGCGGACGGGACGGATCTCGACGGTCGCCATCGCGGAGCACCCTATATGCCCTCCACCTCGATCGACGTCTTCGCGAAGGTGCGCGGACACGAGCGCGCCGAGCAGCTCGCCGCAGCACGAGCCGCAGACGTCCTCCCGTACTTCCGGACCCTCGACGGCCCGGCCCGCCCGGTCGTCCTCATGGAGGGAGCCGAGCGCATCATGCTCGGCTCGAACAACTACCTCGGCCTCACGGAGGACGAGCGCGTCACGAACGGCGCCCGGCGGGCCCTCGAGCACTACGGGACCGGCCTCACCGGCTCGCGCCTCCTCAACGGGACGATCCCTCTTCACCTGGAGCTGGAGCGGGAGATCGCCGAGTGGATGGGCACCGAGGACGCGCTCGTGTTCACGACCGGCCACCAGGCGAACGTCGGCACGCTCGGGACGCTGCTCGCCCCCGGGGACACCGTCGTGGCGGACTCCGGCGACCACGCCTCGATCCTCGACGGTTGCCTGCTGTCGAAGGCGAAGCTCCGGCCGTTCCGCCACAACCGCATGGACCGGCTCGAGCGGACGCTCGAGAAGGCCGCCGGCGACAGCGGCGGCGTCCTCGTCGTCGTCGACGGTGTCTTCTCGATGGAGGGCGACATCGCCCCCCTCCCCGAGATCTGCGACCTCTGCGAGCGCTTCGGCGCCCGTCTCATGGTCGACGAGGCCCACGGCGCCGGGGTCCTCGGAGCACGCGGGGCGGGGACGGCGGAGCTGTTCGGGGTCGAGGACCGCGTCGACCTGCGCATGGGCACCTTCTCCAAGTCGCTCGCCTCCTGCGGCGGCTTCGTCGCCGGTTCCGCCGAGGTCATCGACTACCTGCG
>JBFIDS010000422.1:0-3714 GCA_041603715.1 Paraconexibacter sp.
CGCGGTCCTCGTGATGGCGATCGCGCTCACGCTCTCGCTCCGCCAGGACGATCGGTTCGCCGCGACCGCGCAGCTGAGCTTCCAGGACGTCAACCAGGACGTCGGGATCGTCGGCAACATCATCCAGCAGGTCACCGCGCCGGCCGTGCTCGCGGCCGCAAGCGCGGCGACAATCGAGCGGCCCGAGGTCATCGAGCAGGTCCGGGCGGAGCTGCGCACGACGCTCACCCCGGCGGAGATCCGCGACTCGGTCGAGGCGACCGCGGACCCGCGCTCGAACCTCGTCCTCGTCGAGGCCGAGGGAGACACGGCCGAGTTCGCCGCCGAGCTCGCGAACACCGTGGCGACCGTCGCGCGTGACGAAGCGAACATCCAGGCCCGTAACCGCTTTGCGATCGCCGCGCGCAACCTGCGCCGCTCCGAGCGCAACCTCACGCCCGTCGAGCAGTCGGCTCTCACCATCGAGGCCACCCGCATCCGCGCCCTTGCACGGTTCGCCACTCCGGCGCAGATCGCCGCGCCCGCCGAGGTCCCGGACTTCCCGTTCTCGCCAAAGCCCATCCGCAGCGCGATCTTCGGCCTCGTCTTCGGACTCCTCATCGGTCTCGCGCTCGCGTACTTCCTCAACTCGCTCGACCGCCGCATGCGCAGCTCTCATGAGGTGCAGGCGGCGCTCGGGATCCCGCTGCTCGGCCACGTCCGCAAGGAGGCGATGGGCCGGACAGCCGTCACCGCCGACGACGACGAGGCGGCACGAGACCTCGAGGCCTTCCGCATCCTGCGGACGAACCTCGACTACCTCGACGTCGACCTGCCCCTGCGCTCGGTCGCCGTGACGAGCTCGTTGTCGGAGGAGGGCAAGTCGACCGTCGCCGCCTCGCTCGCCGTCGCCTCGGCGTCGATGGGCAAGAGGACGCTCCTCGTGGACTGCGACCTGCGCCGCCCGGTCGTCGCCAAGCGGCTCGGGCTGAAGGAGAGCCCCGGCCTCACCGACTACCTCGTCGGGCAGGCCGCCCCGCACGAGATCCTGCAGAGCGTCGAGGTCGCCGCCGGCGGTCCGGCCGCCGCGACGGGTGAGGCCGGCGGGCCCCAGCAGCTCGTCTGCATCGCCGCGGGCACCGCGAACGCAAGGGCGAGTGACCTCCTCAGCTCCGAGCGCTTCCGCGCGTTCCTCGCCGACGTCACCGAGGCCTACGACCTCGTCGTCGTCGACACCCCGCCGTTGCTCACGGTCGCCGACACACGTACTCTCGCGCCGCTCGTCGATCGGGTGCTGTTCTGCGTGCGCGCGGCGCAGACGACACGCGACCAGGCCCTCTCCGGGAAGGCCGCGCTCGAGCATCTCGGGGTCGAGAGCATCGGCCTCGTCGTGACCGGCGAGCGCGCCCGCGAGGAGTCGGAGTACGGCTACTACCAGGCGTACGAGTATCGCCCTGCCGCCACGTGAAGCGCGCTCGGGCGGACGTGGGCCGATGAGCGCGGGACTGCGCGTCGGGTTCGAGGTCATCACGGCCGGCAGCGGCCTCGAGGAAGGGGCGGGAGGTGCCGCCGGGTACTTCCACGGGGTCATCCCGCCGATCCGCGACGACCCGCGGGTCGCCGAGATCGTCGTGTACACCCCGTCGTGGTACGAGCGTGCCGCCGAGTGGGAGCACCCGAAGGTCAAGGTCGTCCGCTGCGACGTCCCGACGTCGCGGATCCCGCGGGTGCTCTACGAGCAGTTCGCGCTGCCCCGTGCGGCCCGCAGGGACGCCGTGGACGTCCTCGTCTCCCCGGGCAACTGCCGGCCGCTGCGCTACCGCGGCGTCAACGTCCTCGGGCTCCACGCCATCCAGTACTTCCTCCTCGACGACGAGATCGGGCGGCTGCGGTCGGCGTACCTGAGGTTCACCGTCCCGCGGTCCGTGCGCACCGCGGACATCACGATCACGGCGACCGAGACGCTGCGCCGTGACGCGATCGGGCTGTTCGATCCCGATCCCGACCGCCTCGTCGTCGTCCCGATGGGCCCGCAGCCGTGGGTCTCGGAGCTGCTCGCCCGCGACGCGGACGCCCCGGCCCCCGAGCCGTACGTGCCGCCCGGCGGCGCACCGTACGTCCTGTGCATCTCCCGCCTGTACAAGCTGAAGAACCACCGTCGCCTCATCGAGGCGTTCGGTCGTCTCGTCTCAGGTCACGACGTCCCGCACGACCTCGTCATCGCCGGGGGCGAGGCGGACATCACGATCGCGGACCTGCAGGAGGTCGCGCGCGACTCGGGGGTCGCCGACCGCGTCCATCTCCTCGGGCGGGTGCCGCAGGCCGATGTCCACGGCCTGTACTCGGGGGCGGCGGCGATCGCCTACGTGAGCCTGTACGAGACCTTCGGCCATCCGGTGCTCGAGGCGTTCGCCGTCGGCACGCCGCTGCTCACCTCGAGCAAGGGGGCGACCGCCGAGGTCGCGGGCGGTGCGGCACGCCTCGCAGACCCCGAGGACGTCGAGGACATCGCCGCGGGACTGAGGGACGTCCTCCTCGACGAGGACCTGCGGGCGACGCTCAGCGCGGCCGGCGATGCGCGCGTGCGAGAGTTCACCTGGGACGCGTGCGGTCGCGGAACGGTCGACGCGCTGGAGCGCGCCGTGCTCGCGCGGCGCGCCTGAGACCAGGCGGCTGGTCGGACGCCGGTCAGGAACGGGCGTCCGTCCCGCCGGCGATCGCCTCGCCGTCGCCCGCGGACCGCGCGGCGGCGGCCTCGGCCCGTCGCTGCGCGCGAGACCGCTTGCGCGGGGGGCCGGGGTAGTCGCGGATGCGCCGCTCGCCGACCCGTCGGGCCGGGTTGCCCCGATAGATCCCGCGCGGCTCGCAGTCGTTGAAGACGACGGCGCCGAGGGCGACCATCGCCTCCTGCCCGACCCTCACGTTGCCGGCGACGAGCGCGAAGCTCGCGATCCACGCACCGTCCTCGACGACGATCGGCGCCGAGACGCTCCCCATCCCGGGGTCCTGCCAGTCGTGCATCCCACAGCACAGGAAGGCGTGTTGGGAGACGACGACGTGGCTGCCGATCTCCAGCGGCGAGCTCGTGTCGAGCCAGACCTTCTCGCCGATCCAGCAGTGGTCGCCGATCGTGAGGTGCCACGGGTACTTGATGTGGATGCCGGGCTTGAACACCACGCCCTCGCCGACGCGGGCGCCGAACAGCCTCAGGACGCGCGCCTTGAAACCGTAGGCCGGCAGGACCGGGTTGAGGAACACCGCGGCCTCCACGAGCAGCCACACGGCCCGCCAGAGGAACCCGCGGCCCTTGTCCTCGCCGCCCTCGACGCCGTGGCGGTGGTCGAAGAGGCGGAGGTCGACCTTGAGCGGGGGCCTCTCGTCGGCGTTCACGCGGCGAGTGTACCCGCGCTCGCGGGTGGTTCCTCCGCGCCACGACGACGACCGCTATCCTCGTCGCCGCGCGGACCGGGGACGGTCCGCGGACCGTGTTCCCACAGCCGAGGAGAAGCAGTTGTCGAAAGCCGAGTCGACCGTCATCGACGGCATCAAGCTGCTGCTGGAGCGGCGCGGGGAGCCAAGGCTCACCGTCGAGCCGGCCTCGTCGATGTCCGCCGATCTCAACTTCGACTCGCTCGAGCTCGCGGAGCTCTCCGCGATGCTCGAGGACGCGCTCGGGGACGATCCCTACACCGAGGGCATCATCCCGGAGACCGTCGGCGAGCTGATCGCCTACTA
>JBFIDS010000423.1:0-3708 GCA_041603715.1 Paraconexibacter sp.
CCCCGGCGGGGAAGGCTGCGGCCGCCGGGGCCGGCGGCCGCGTCTGGATGGAGGACGCGTTCGACGAGCGCCCGGCGACGGAGGGCGCGACGCTCGCCGACCTCGACCCCGAGCTCGACGATCCGGCCGGGGAGGAGCCCGTCGAGATCCCCGAGAGCTTCGCGCGGTCGCTCCTCACCGCCGGCGCCGTGTTCCTCGCGATCGCGCTCGTCGTGCCCTGGTACAAGGGTCGCCGCGGAGGGATCGAGGTCGAGGGCCTCGAGAACGCCTGGGAGTGGCTCGGCGTCCTCGACGTCCTCATCGTCCTCCTCATCCTCGGTGCGAGTGCCGTCGTGCTGCTGCGCCCGCCGTCGCCGACGCCTGCGCGCGTCGTGACCCTCGCCGCCGTGATCACGCTGATCAGCGTCGCCTACCGCGTCGGTGCACCGCCCGACGACGTGATCCCCGGCCTCATCCTCGAGGTCGACCTGCAGATCGGGCCGTTCGTCGCGCTCATCGGATGCGCGCTCGTCGTGTGCGGGGCCAGCCTCCTCGCCAAGGCCGAGGAGCTTGCGATCTTCGCGGACCGCGGGACACGCCCACCGCGGCGCGAGGCGGGCGACGACGCCCGGACCGCCTCGGACTGACGTCCCCCTCACGGGAGGGGCCGTTCTCTCCCGCTGGGTACGCGGTCGTGGCCCCGCGGACGTAGTGTCGACGGACCACGATTCTTCCGGAGGAGACCGCATGACCATGTCCGAGCAGGCAACGAGTGACGCGAACGTCGGGGTGACCGCGACGGCCGCAGTCCTGCGGGAGATCGGTGAGCCGCTCGTCCTCGAGGAGGTCACGGTCGGACCGCCGGAGGCCGGCGAGGTCCTCGTGAAGATGAAGGGCGCGGGCATCTGCCACACCGATGCGACCGGCATGGACGGCACGATCCCGCTGCCGCTCCCCACCGTCCTGGGCCACGAGGGCTCCGGTGTCGTCGAGGCGGTCGGTGAGGGCGTCACGTCGCTCGCGCCCGGCGATCACGTGGTTCTCTCGTTCGGTCACTGCGGGGACTGCACGTACTGCAACAAGGACCGCCCGGCCTACTGCGAGATGTTCGCGCCGCTCAACTACTTCGGCACCCGCATGGACGGCACCGTGACGATGCACCAGGGTGACGAGGACGTCCACGGCTGCTTCTTCTCGCAGTCCTCGTTCTCGACCTACGCGATCGCGCTGGAGACGAACGCGGTGAAGATCGACAAGGATCTCCCGATCGAGCTGTTCGGTCCGCTCGGCTGCGGGCTGCAGACGGGGTCGGGCACCGTGCTCAACGTCCTCAAGCCCGAGCCCGGCGAGAGCATCGCGATCTTCGGGATGGGTGGCGTCGGCCTGTCCGGCGTGATGGCGGCGAAGATCGCCGGCTGCGAGAAGATCATCGCCGTCGACATCAACGACGAGCGGCTCGCGCTCGCCCGCTCGCTCGGCGCGACGCACACGTTCAACGCCAAGGAGGCCAACGATCTCGTGTGGGACATCCAGGGGGTGGCCGCGCCCGGCGTGCACTGCTCGCTCGACGCGGTCGGGACGAACCAGGTCATCCGTCAGGCGCTCGAGGTCCTCCGGACCCCGGGAACCTGCGCGACGGTCGGCTTCCAGGGCCTCGAGCACGAGATCACGATCGACCAGGGTCACCTCCTCGTCGGCCGCAACCTGTGCGGCGTGATCGAGGGGGACTCGAACCCGCAGGAGTTCATCCCGCAGCTCGTCGAGCACTACGCCAACGGCGAGTTCCCGTTCGACAAGCTCGTGAAGAAGTTCCCGTTCGCGGAGATCAACGAGGCGTTCCACGCCGCCGAGACCGGCGCGGTCGTCAAGCCGGTCCTCGTCTTCGACTGATCGGCAGGGGCACGCTGTCACCCCGGCGCGGGCGGTCCCCCGCGTGGGCGGTCCCCCGCGTGGGCGGTCCCCCGCGTGGGCGGTCCCCTACGCGGGCGACCCCGGGGCCGATGTGGATCCGTAGGGCTCTCAGGCCGGCGGATCCACATCGAGCCTCGTCGCGAGAGCCTCGGCGGTCTCGCGGACACGCGCGCCGATGACCTCGTCGCTCTCGTCGTAGCGGCCCCGCACCGTGCACCACCCGTCCGCGGCCGCCTCCGCGTCGCGCGCGGCGTCGTCCGCGGCCACCTCTGGATCGTCGTGATACGGGCCGTCCGCCTCGATCGCGAGCCGGAGGTGGGCGATGCAGAGGTCGAACCACGCCACGCGACCGGAGGAGAGAACGACACGGACGTTGCGGGCGGGCACCGGCAGCCCGGCGGCTGCCACGAGGCCCGCAACCCGTTCCTCGAGGCCCGACTCGGACGCCCCCAGCAATCCGAGGCGTCGATCGAGGAGCGCACGGACGATCGGCGTTCCCGCCTCTCCGTCGTGGGCTTCGAGCACGGCGACGACCACCTCCACGTCGAGAAGCCCGTGATGCACGCATCCCCGCCAGACCCGCTCCGCCTCCTGCGCTCCGTCGGTGGCCGCCGTGTCCAGGATCGCGCGCGGCAGGATCATCGCCCCGAGTCCGCTCACCTCCGTGCGCTCGCGGGCCGTGATCCGAAGACGTCGCACACGCACGCCGGGCGGGGAGCGTTGGACGTGCGGGGGACCACCGTGACGGAACGACTCGGGCGCAGCGGGACGACCCCGACGAACTCCGCGACGGACCGCCCGCCGAGCAGCGCGCCGGGCCCGCACGCGAGGGCCGCCACCCAGTACCGGGCCGCCGGCGAGAGCGCTCGCTGCCCCACCGCGTACACACCCCGAACGACGACATGGAGCAGCCCGCGCGCGACGCGCGAGCGGATCTCGTCGGCGGTCAGGCCCGCTTCGAGCAGCTGCCACCGCGCCACGACGCCCGCCTGCCGCGACGCGATGTATGCGATGACGGTCTCGGCCTCCGACCGCAGCGCGGATCGCCGACGACCCGACGCGTCGCGGGCGATCCAGGGGGTGATCCGTCGGGGCCTCAACGACATTCCCGCAGCGTGCCGCGCCGCGCGTCACACGTGGGTGACGCACTGCGCAGATCGCCCGCAGAACCTCCGCGCAGCGCGTTCCACGCTCCGGCGCCCCGATGTGGATCCGGGGGCCTGACAGCCCGGTGAATCCACATTCACCGCGGCCCGTGCCCGACGCCCGCGACCCGATGTGGATCTGAGGGCCGGAGAACCCCGTGAATCCACATTCACGCCCAACCGGCCGCCCGCGCCCAACCGACCGCCCGCGCCCGACCCAGCGCCCGCGCCCGACCGCCGCCCGCGCCCAACCGGCCGCCCGCGCCCAACCGGCCGCCCGCGCCCGACCGACCGCCCGCGCCCACCCCAGCGCCCGCGCCCGACCACCGCCCGCGCCTCAGCGCGGGAGGCCGAGGACGCGCTCGGCGACGATGTTGCGCTGGATCTGCGGGGTGCCGCCTGCGAGCGCCATCCCGCGCACCCACAGCGCGCGCCGCTGCCAGCGGGCGGCGTCCTCGTCGTCGAGGCAGACGCCTCCATCCTCGACGACCTCGAGGGCGAGCTCGCAGACGTCGACGAGCAACGGCGACATGAAGAGCTTGCCGACCGATGACTCGGGCCCCGGCGCCTCCCCGCTCGCCATCCGCGTGAGCGCGCGCTGCGCGGTGAGCCGGTGGATCGTCGCGCGTGCCGCGACGTCGGCGACGCGCTGGCGCACGAGCGGGTCCGCGCC
>JBFIDS010000424.1:0-3704 GCA_041603715.1 Paraconexibacter sp.
CGACGGTGATGAACGAGGGGCAGTCCCCCTCCAGGCAGGTGAGGTCGGTGTTGCACGAGGCCTGGTGGATGCGGGTCTTGCGGCCGTACTCGGTGTCGACGGGCAGGACGCTGAGGCATCCGCTCTTCTTCCCGCAGTCCCCGCACCCCTCGCAGACGCGCTCGTTGATCGCGACGCGCCGGGGGGCGGGGGGGATGAGCCCGCGCTTCGTGCGGCGCCGCTTCTCCGCGGCGCACGCCTGGTCGTGGACGAGCGCGGTGACGCCGGGGACACGGGCGAGCTCCTCCTGGGCCGCGACGATCTCCGACCGGGGACGCACCTCGGCGATGTCGGCGAGGTCGGCCCGCGCGTAGCGCGACGGGTCCTCGGTCGTCACGATGATCCGCTTCACGCCCTCGAGCGCGAGCCAGCGGGTCAGCTCGGGGACCGGCAGGTGCCCCTCGATGTCCTGGGCGCCCGTCATCGCCACGGTCCCGTTGGCGAGGATCTTGTAGGTGACGGGGAGGTCGGCCGCGACGGCCGCGCGGATGGCGAGCGAGCCCGAGTGGTGGAACGTCCCGTCCCCGAGGTTCTGGAGGAAGTGAGGGGTGTCGGTGAACGGGGCGATCCCGATGAACTGCGTACCCTCACCGCCCATCTGCGTGATGCCGGTGATGTCCCCCTTCCCGGCCGGGTTGAGGAGGATCATCGTGTGGCAGCCGATGCCCCCGCCCACGACCGATCCCTCCGGCGCCTTCGTCGAGCTGTTGTGCGGGCACCCCGAGCAGAAGAACGGCGTGCGCGCGACGGCGCCGGCAGCGGGCGGAGCCGCCATCCGGGCGCGGGTGGAGCGGATCGCGTCGGTCCGCGCATCGACCGAGGGCAGCTCGAGCCCACGAGCGGCGAGCCGGGCGCCCACGGCGAGGGCGACCGTGTCGGCGTCGAGCTCCCCGGCGACCGGGATGAGCGGTGCGCCGGCGGCGTCGCGCTTGCCGAGCACGGCGGGGGCATCGCTCGACCCGTAGAGGACGTCACGGACCGCGTGCTCGAGGAACGGCGTCTTCTCCTCGACGACGAGGATCTCGTCGAGTCCATGGGCGAACGCACGCACGCCGGAGGGCTCCAGCGGCCAGACCATCCCGATGCGCAGGAGGCGCACGCCGAGGCGCTCGAGGTCGCGCTCGTCGAGTCCGAGGTCGGCGAGCGCCTGGCGGAGGTCGTGGTGGGTCTTGCCCGCCGCGACGATGCCGAGCCAGGCGTCGCGCGCGCCGGAGACCTCGTTGAGCCCGTTGAGGCGCGCGTACTCGAGCGCGAGCGGCAGGCGGGCCTCGTGCAGCGAGCGCTCCAGCTCTGCCGAGACCGGGTTGAGGAGGTGCGCCGTCGGCGTGTGCACGTACGGCGCGCCGTTCCACTCGAGGGTGGGCAGGACGGGCCGCCCGCGCTCCGGGGACACGAACGCGGTCCCGGCGCCGTCGGCGACGTCGGTGACGACCTTCAGGGCGGCCCACACGCCGCTGGTGCGGGAGAGGGCGTAGCCGTGCAGCGCGAGGTCGATGCACTCCTGCACGTTCCCGGGGGCGAGCACGGGCACGTGGAGCGCGGCGAGCAGCGCCTCGCTCGCCGACGGGACCGTCGACGACTTCGCGGCCGGATCGTCACCGGCGAGGAGGAGCACGCCGCCGGCCGACGACGTCCCGGCGAGGTTCGCATGGCGGATCGCGTCAGCGGCGCGGTCGACCCCCGGGGCCTTGCCGTACCACGTTCCGACGACGCCATCGACGCGGGCGCCGGGCACCGAGCCGGTGAGCTGTGAGCCCATGAGCGAGGTGGCCGCGAGCTCCTCGTTGAGCCCTGGCCGGTGGACGAGGCCGAGCTCGGCGGCGAGGTCCGCCTCGCGCTCGAGCTCCTTGTCGAGACCTCCGAGCGGCGACCCCTGGTACCCGGATACGAAGCCCCCGGTGCGCCGGCCTGCGCGCGCGTCGCGTCGCAGCTGATCGAGAGCGGCGCGGATCAGCGCCTGGACCCCGCTGAGGACGACCGTCCCCTCTTCGAGGCGGTACTTGTCGTCGAGGCCGAGCGTGCGCGGGACCCGGGCCCGGGCCGGCGCACGGCGTGACCCCGAGAGGGGAGCGGAAGAGGGCGGGACCGAGCCGATGTCCGTCATGGTCATTTCCTTTTACCATTACCGGTGTGTCGGCGGCAAGGCGCACCCCTGCGTCATATGTCCGGACGGGGGGTCCCACGCCCCACCGGGACGAGCGAAATGGTTTGTACATCTGACCAATGGTCTGCCACACTGCCCGTCCCTGCCCTTCCGACTGTCGGAGTTCCGCTGTTCACCCCGGTCCGCACCCGCAAGACCTTCGAGGAGGCCGTCGCCCAGATCGCGGACGAGATCACGCTCGGCGGCCTGCGCGTCGGTGATCGCCTGCCGTCGGAGCGTGTCGTCGCCGAGCAGATGGGCATCAGCCGCCCGACGCTGCGCGAGGCGGTCGGGGTTCTCGTGAAGGCCGGAGTGCTCGCGGTCCGCCCGGGCGCGACCGGAGGCATGTTCGTGACGAGCGACGTCGTGCCCCGCGACGTCGTGCAACGCACGTCGCAGCTGCGCCTCGGCGAGGTCGGAGGTGTCCTCGAGGCGCGGCGGCTCTTCGAGCCGCGCGTCGCGCAGCTCGCCTCGGTCCACGCGTCGGCGGAGGAGCTCGACGGGCTCGCCCACACCATCGAGGCCCAGCGGGGCCTCCTCGGGGCGGACGGCCGGATGCCGCAGTCCGCCGAGGACCGCTTCCTCGCGCTCGACCTGCGCTTCCACCTCGGCATCGCCCGCGCGACGGGGAACGCCACGGTCCTCAGCCTCATGCGCTCCCTCCTGCGCGAGCTCGAGATCGCTCGCGACATGACCCTCCACGAGCCGCTCGCCCCGGGGTGGTCGGTCGAGGTCCACGAGCGCACCCTCGACGCCATCCGGGGCGGCGATCTCGACGAGATCGACGCGGTCATGGACGAGCACCTCGGGGGCCTCGAGTCGACGTGGGAGCGGGAGTCCACCGCCCGCCCCGTCCCGGCCTTCCTGCGTCCGCGGCAGACGTGACCCGGCCGCGGGGCGGACCGTGCGACGCGGCGCATCGCATGGATGCACGGCCTCGCGCGGCCCCCCGCCGGTCCTAGACGGGGTCAGGGAGCGGCGGGTCGCCTCGGCGCGGGGCGACGCCGGCCTGCCCGCGGGCGACGTAGGCGCCGAGCGCGGCGCATCCGGTCGCGGCACCCGCGGCGGCGAGGAACGCCGCCTCGTAGCCGCTCACCGACGAGATCGCGCCGGAGATCGGGCCGCCGAGCCCGATCCCGAGGTCGAAGAAGGCCGTGAACGCGCCGAGCACGACCCCGCGCTGCTCCGGGGGCGAGGCGCCCAGCGCGACGAGGGCGAGGGAGGGGAGCAGGAGCGAGAAGCCGGCGCCCATGACGATCGCACCCGCGAACGCGACGGCGAGCGACCCCGCGAACGCGACGGCCGTGAGCCCGATCGCCTGGCAGATGCCCGCCGTGAGGACGCCCACGCGCGGCCCGTGGCGATCGGGAACCCGCCCGAGGAGGAGCCGGCCGACGACGACGGAGCTCGCGAAGGCGACGAACGCCGCGGGCCCGCCGTCGATCCCCCGCTCGTCCATGTGGAGGACGATGAAGCTCGCGAACGTCGCGAAGCCGAGCGCCCCGAGCGTCAGCGCCGCGCC
>JBFIDS010000425.1:0-3704 GCA_041603715.1 Paraconexibacter sp.
GCGCCGGGCCGGCGGCGCCCTCGCCGCGCTCGCGGCAGCGGGGATCGCCGACGACGTGTCGAACGGACCCCAGGTCTTCCGACGGATCGCCATGCGCCGCCGCGCCGCGTGGAACGTCGTCGCCGAGACCGGCGACCGCGAGGCTCCGCAGACGCTGCTCGTCCTCGCCCACCACGACGCCGCGTCGAGCGGCCTCGTCTTCGACCAGACGGCGCACCGGGCGTTCGCCGAGCGCTTCCCGCATGTCATCGATCGCATCGACACCGCGTTCCCGCTGTGGTGGCCCGTGCTCGCCGGTCCGCTCGTCGGCGCGGTCGGCGCGCTCGCCGGCCGGCGGCGGCTCACCGCCGTCGGCGCCGGGCTCGCGGTGCTCGCGACGGCGGTGTTCGTCGACATCGAGCGCTCGCCCACCGTGCCCGGGGCGAACGACAACCTCACGGCGGTCGCCGCGCTCATCGCGCTCGCCCGCGCCCTGGAGGAGCAGCCCGTGAGCGGCCTGCGCGTCCTGCTCGTGAGCTGTGGGGCGGAGGAGAGCCTGCAGGGCGGGATCCGCGCGTTCGCCGCGCGCCACTTCCCCGATCTGCCGCAGGAGCGGACGTCGGTCCTCAACCTCGACACGGTCGGCTCGCCGCACCTCGTCATGCTCGAGGGGGAGGGCCCGTTCGTGATGGAGGACTACGCGCATCCTGAGTTCCGCGACCGGGTCGCGCGCGTCGCGGAGCGGTCGGGGGTCTCCCTCAAGCGCGGTATGCGCTCGCGCGCGAGCACGGACAGCGTGATCCCGAGCCGGGCGGGATACCCCACGGCGACGCTCGTGAGCATCGACCGCGTGAAGGCGATCCCGAACTACCACCTCATGACGGACACGCCGGAGAACGTCGACTACGAGACGGTGGCCTCCGCGACCCGGGTCGCGGAGGCGCTGGTCCGGGATCTCGCGGCGGGCTGAGCCACCGGGGCGGTCGCGCTCTCGGCCCGCGCGACCGGGAAGAGGGGCCGCGCCCCGCCTCGGGCGGAGTGCGGGCTCAGAGCCGGTCGGGTCCGTCCGCGAGCTTTCCCGGGTTGAGCAGGCCGTCGGGATCGAGCGCGGCCTTGGCCGCACGCAGCAACGCGACGCCGCTGTCGCCCACCTCGGCCGCGAGCCAGGGGGCGTGGTCCCGGCCGACCGCGTGATGGTGGGTGATGGTGCCTCCCGCCGCGACGATCGCGTCCGTCGCCGCCGTCTTCGCGGCCCGCCACTGGTCGAGCTCCCGACCGACCTCCTGGCGCGCGAGGAACGTGAAGTAGAGGCTCGCACCGGTAGGGTAGATGTGCGACACGTGACACATCACAGCGGGCGGGGTGCCGCGTGAGGCGAGGGAACGCCGCAGCGCGGAGCCCACCGCCCGGTAGAGGTCGAGCAGTCCACCCCAGGTCGTCGCGGTCTCGAGGGTGTCGACGAGGACGCCGTGGGCGAGCAGCTCGTCACGGAGGTAGGGAGCGTGGAACCGCCCGGTCCGCCAGGCGGCACCCGGCCGCGTGCCGAGACCCACACCGCCGTGGCGGCGCACCGTCCGCCGCGTGCGGGCCCGGTCCGCGGCGACGCTCGCGGCGGTGCCCTCGAAGCCGAGGAGGAGCGTGCATCCCCGAGCTCGCCCGCGCAGCCGAAGGTAGGTCTGTCCCAGCCTCAGGGCCGCGGAGTCGGGAGCCATCGCGAGGTGCATCCGCGACTCCTCCTCGTCGGACAACCGGGCGATCGCGGGCGCGATGCCGGCCTGCTCGAGCTCACGCAGGACCGTGACGCCGCTGCGCAGGTCGGGGAGCACCCACATCTCGTCGCGGGTGACCGTGGGGCGCGGGCGGACGCGGAGCGTCGCCTCGGTGATCACGCCGAGCGTGCCCTCGCTGCCGATCATGAGCCTGCCGACCTCGGGGCCGGCGGCGGTCGCGGGCAGCGGTTGCGTCACGACATCGCCGGCCGGCGTGGCCGCGCGCAAGCCGACGACGAGGTCCTCGATACGTCCGTAGCCGGTGGAGGCCTGGCCCGCGGACCGCGTCGCGACCCAGCCGCCGACCGTCGAGAACTCGAAGCTCTGCGGGAAGTGACCGAGAGTGAGGCCGTGCGCGCCGAGGAGGCGCTCCGCGTCTGGGCCGGTCGTCCCCGCCCCGATCGTCGCGAGTTGCGAGACCGGATCCACATCGCGGACGAACGAGAGCCGGGCGAGGTCGATCGCGATGCTCGCCCGGTGTCCGCGGCCTCGCCGCCCTTCGACCCCACCGACGACGCTCGTGCCGCCCCCGAACGGGATCGCGGCGAGGCGGTGCTCTGCGCAGACCGCGAGGACCGCGACGACGTCCTCGTGATCGCCGGGCACGACGACCGCGTCCGGCGGCTCGGGCGCCGATCCTGCGCGCAGGCGCACGAGGTCGGGGTACGACTTGCCCGCGCTGTGGTGCACCCGGTCGGCGTCGCCGAGGAGGACGTGCTCCTCGCCGACGGCGGCGACGAGCGCGGAGCGTGCGGTCGCCGGCAACCGCGAGCGGCGCACCCGCACCGTCTCGAGCGCGACGGGATCGCGCCGCGCGGTGCGGGGGTCGACGCCGAGCGCGTCGTGCAGGAGTGCTCGGGCGCCGTCGGGCAGCGGTGCGTCGTGCCCGTCGGTCCCCCAGCCCCAGAATCGCATCCGTGCGGGCGGAGCCGTCATTGCCGCGCTCCTTCGGGCGTGGGGGCGAGGTCGCCGACGAGGTCGGTGACCGGACCCGTGAGCGCCTCGCGCCATGCGGGCACGAGACCCGCGCGCGTCCGGCGGTCCAGGATGTCGCCGAGCGTGAGCGCACCCTCCGCTCGCACGGCGAAGAGAACCTCCGCGCCGGTGACGGGGACACCCGGCACGAGCGGACGCAGGAGCTCCGGGGTCCCGCCGGCGAGGTCCGCCACACGGGACGCCTCCGCCCCGTGCCGGCGCGTGAGCCGCGGGGGGACCTGCGAGGGTGGTGGGTGGGCGCCGCCGGCGCCGATCGCCGGGAGGCCGGCGGTCACGCACGGGCCGGCGGCGACGCCCGGGCGCGTCGCCACGACGTCGACCGCATCCTGCGCCATCCGGCGGTACGTCGTCAGCTTGCCCCCGACGACGGTCACGAGACCGGTGGCCGCATCCTCGAGCACGGCGTGACGCCGGCTCACGTCCGCCGTCGTGCCCTCCCCGGTGTCCACGAGCGGTCGCAGCCCGGCGAAGCGACCGATCACGTCCTGGGCCTCGAGCGGCACCTGCAGCGCGCGCGACACCGTCTCGAGGAGGAAGCGCTCGTCGTCGACGGTGACCGACGGCTCGTCCGGGATCTCGCCTCCGGCGTGTGGCTCGTCGGTGAGCCCGACGAGGACGAGGCCGTCGGGGCGCGGGTTGAGGAACACGAAGCGCCCGAACGTCCCGGGCACGGGGACGCTCATCGCCGCGGCCGGGTCCCCGAGCCGCGCCGCAGGCACCAGCAGGTGCGCGCCGGCGCTCGGTCGCAGGGCGAGACCGGGATGCAACCGGCCCGCCCAGACTCCGGTCGCGTTGATCACGTGGCGGGCGCGGATTCCCAGCCGCGCTCCGCTGAGGACGTCGCGGACGCTCGCCCCGGAGCCGTCCACGCCTTCGACCTCGGCGTAGGTGACGATCCGCGCGCCGTGGGCGGCGGCGGTGCGGGCGAGCGTCACGACGAGCCTCGCGTCGTCCTCGAGC
>JBFIDS010000426.1:0-3663 GCA_041603715.1 Paraconexibacter sp.
ACCCGATCCGCGCCACGACGGCGGCGACGCGGCGTGCGTCCTCGTCGGCGTCCGCGGCGACGTCGGCGGGGGTCGACGCGAGCCCCTGGGAGTGCAGGGCGAGCCGCCGGACGTCGGCGAGCTCGAGCCGCGGGAGGGACCGACCGGACATCCCGCGCACGCTACCCGGCATCATGGGCGGGGTGAGCGATGCCACCAGCGCCGAGGCGCCCCCGCGCGATCCGGCCGACGACCGACTGCCGCCGAGCCTCGCCGACGCGATCGGCGGGCCGCTCGGCGCCGCGGAGTCCGCGCTCCCGGCCGCCGCCTTCGTCGCCGTCTACACCGCCGCCGGACAGGACGTTCGCACCGCGGGCATCGCCGCCGTCGGCCTCGCCCTCGTCCTCGCGCTCGCCCGGATCGTCCGGGGCCAGACCGTTCAGTACGCGCTCAGCGGGCTCATCGGCGTCGCCTTCGCCGCCTTCGTCGCCGAGCGCACGGGCCAGGCGGAGGACTTCTTCCTCCCCGGCCTCTTCGCGAACCTCGCCTACGGCAGCGCCTTCCTCGTGTCGATCGCGGTCCGCCGCCCGCTCGTCGGATACCTCGCCACCGCCCTCACCGGCGGACCGGCGCGGCCCGACGGCGCGGACGACGAGGACGGCCCCGACACCCCCGACCGGCCCGCCACCGGGTCGATGAACGCGTGGCGCGCGGATCCCGCGTTCATGCGGGCCGCGATCCGCGCGAGCTGGGTCTGGGCGACCCTCTTCTTCGTGCGCCTCTCGGTGCAGCTCCCGCTCTACCTCACGGATTCGCTCGTCGCGCTCGGCACGGCGCGGATCGCGATGGGCATCCCGCTCTTCGCGCTCGGCGTATGGCTGTCGTGGCTGCTCATGCGTCCGGTTCTCCACCCGCCCCGGGCGCCCGCCCCGAGCGGCGCGGTGAGCACCTGAACGACGGCGTTTACCGGGACCACCGAAAGGCGGTACGGTCAGCACCGTGTTCGCTGCGGGGCCATCACAGCGCGGGACGGGGAGGCCGTCGTGAACGTGACCCTCGCCGCCGCCGAGGGCGGCATCGACTGGGTGCACCTCATCACGATCCCCCTGTTCACGGGTGCGATCGGGTGGCTCATCAACTGGAGCGGCGTGATCATGCTGTTCAACCCGGTGCGCTTTCACGGCTTCACCGTCCCGGGGCTGCGCCAGGTCTCCACCCTCCTCCCGCGCAAGATCCAGGAGGTCCCGGGGATCATGCAGGGGGGCGTGGGCTGGCAGGGCATCGTCCCCGCCCGCGCCGCGAAGATGGGCAGCATCGCCGTCGACAAGGCGATCGCGAAGCTCGGGACGCCGGCCGAGTTCTACCAGCAGCTCGAGCCCGATCAGATCGCGAACCACATCGTCACGATGTTCGAGCCGGAGATCCCCGGGATCGTCGACCGGGTGATGCAGCGCGAGCACCCGCAGCTGTGGGCGGACGTCCCGCCGTCGATCAAGCAGGGGGTCTACGAGCGCGTCCGTCAGCAGCTCCCCACGATCGTCAAGCAGATCACCGACGAGATCGGTGAGCACATCGACCAGCTCCTGGACCCGAAGATCATGGTCATCGACCACTTCGAGAAGCACCCGGAGCTCGTCAACCGCATCTTCCGCGACGTCGGCGAGCGCGAGCTGAAGCTGATGGTCAACTTCGGCTTCTACTTCGGCTTCCTGCTCGGGATCCCCGTCGCCGCTCTCGACTACGGCTTCCATCAGTGGTGGCTGCTCCCGATCCTCGGGGTCGTCGTCGGGTGGACGACGAACCTGCTCGGGATGTCGCTCATCTTCGAGCCCGTCGAGCGCAAGAAGGTCGGCCCGTTCTGGCTGCACGGCCTGTTCCTGCGTCGCCAGAAGGAAGTCGCGGACGTCTACGCGGGAATCATCGCCGACGACGTCATCACGCTCGAGCACATCGGGGACTTCCTCCTCAACGGACCGCGCGGCGACCGCACGCAGCAGATGCTCATCGAGGCGATGGGGCCCGCGATCGACCGCGCCGCCGGGCCGCTGCGCGGAGCCGTGCGCGTCGCTGTCGGAGGCCGCGAGTACGACGCGATCAGGGACTCGGTGGCCGCGGAGTCGGTCGGCTTCACGATGGCCCCGTTCCAGGACCCCGAGTTCAGCAAGCGCCAGGCGAAGCGCATCGAGGAGCTCATCGCCGCGCGCACGCGGGAGATGCCGTCGAAGGACTTCGTCGAGATGCTCCGCTCGGCCATCAAGGAGGATGAGTGGATGCTCTACGTCCACGGAGCCGTGATGGGCGCCGCCGGCGGCGCCCTGCACCTCGCGATCTTCGGGGTCTACAGCTGATGGCCGGCCGTCCGCCCCAGGAGGACCTCCCGCCCGCCGACGTCGAGGCGACGCCGCCGGCACGCATCGGCCCCGAGGCGATCCCGGGGATCGCGCGGCTCGCGGCGCAGGCCTGGTGGCACACGACGGAGTGGGGCGTGTCGACCGGCGTGAAGGCCACCCGACGCCTTCTCCAGGCGGCGACGTCGGCGGAGTCGGCCGCGTCGCTGGCCGGCGAGCTGCAGGAGACCGCACGCGGCTACGCCCGCGACCTCGTCGGCATCACCGATCTCGAGGACCGCGTGCGTCGTGCCGCGCCGACGACGACCGGTGCCGTCAACGTCGTGGCGGCGCGCGTCGCCCGCCAGAACGGCGACACCCCGCCCCCCGCCCCCGCAGCGGCCGGCGATCGACTTCCGACCCCGGCCGAGGAGTCCATGCGCGCGCTGCGTGCCCGCGGCACCGCGCTCCTCCAGCTCTCCAGCGACGTGCGCTACGAGGAGGACTCGCACCCCGCCTACGTGCGGATGCTCGACGAGCTCGCGCCCGACGAGGGCCGGATCCTGCGCTTCCTCTACCTCGACGGCCCGCAGCCCGCGGTCGACGTGCGCACGGGTGGACCGATCGGCCTCCTCAGCTCCGAGCTCATCGCGCCCGGGCTCACGATGATCGGCGCGCGGGCCGGGGTCCGCTACTCCGATCGCGTGCCGAGCTATCTCAACAACCTCCACCGGCTCGGCATGCTCTGGTTCTCGCGCGAGACGCTGCGCGACGTGCACCGCTACCAGGTGATCGAGGCGCAGCCCGACGTCCTGGAGGCGATGCACTCCGTGCGCTTCGCGAAGCTCGTGCGGCGCAGCATCCACCTCACCCCGTTCGGCATCGACTTCTGCCGGGACTGCCTCGGCCTCGCCCCGCGCGTGGGCGCCACCGTCCCCGCGCACGGCGCCCCGGACGACGACGACGGCGCGCAGTCCCCGCCCCCGCCCCACGGCTGACCCGCCCGGCCGATGGGGCCCGACCTCCTCCACGTGACGACGCGCGAGGCGTGGGACGCCGCCCGCAGCGCGGGTGCGTACGCGATCCCGCCCGGCCCCGACGGGACGCCCGCGCCGTTCACGCACTGCTGCCGTGCCGACCAGCTCGCCGGCGTCGTCGCCCGCTTCTACCCGCCCCCCCACGACGGTCTCGTCGTGCTGTCGATCGACGAGTCGGCGGTCGCGGCCCCGATCCGCGTCGAGCGCGCCGACGACGGCGCGGGCGACTTCCCTCACGTGTACGGGCCGATCCCCGCGGCCGCGGTCGTCGAGGTGCGTGCCCTCGGTGACGCGCTCGCGGCGGCCTCGGTGCGCCGCGC
>JBFIDS010000427.1:0-3650 GCA_041603715.1 Paraconexibacter sp.
GCGCGGGGAGCGCGGCACGCACCGTCGTGGTGAGCTCCTCCGGGCTCGTCCCCTCCTCGGCGGCGAGGTCGATCTGGTCGAACTCGCCGACCTTGTCCGACATCCGCTGCGCCTCTTCGAGCGTCATCAGGGCGACGCCCGTGCCCCCGAGCGAGTCGGCGCCCCCGATGCGCACCGTGCCGACGATGCGGTAGCTCTTGCGCGGCTGCTCGCCGACGACGTCGACGGTGCCGCCGACGTCGAGGTCCTTGCGGTCGGACGTCGACTTGTCGAGGGCGACCTCGTCGGGCGTGCGTGGGAGCCGGCCCTCCGCGATCTCGAACGCCTCGAAGCGCTCGATCTGCGCGATGGAGGCGATGAAGTTCGGGGCACCCTGGGAGATCGGATCCCCGTCGCGGTCGAGGATCGTCCCGCCCTCGTCGAAGACCGACCCCGAGACGGCGGCGACCCCGGGCAGGTCGCGGATCCGCTCCACGACCTCGGCGGGGATGGGATCCACCCGGCCGAAGTCGTCGGCGGTGACGTCGTCGTTCGGCGTCACCGCGACGTCGGTCTTCGCGAACGCGCTCGTGAAGATCTTGTCGAACGACGAGTTGATCGTGTCGGTGAAGACGTACGTCCCGGAGATGAGCGTCACGCCGAGGGCGACGGCGAGCGCGGTGAGGGCGAGCCTCGTCTTGCGGGCGAAGAGCCCGCGCAGGGCGACCTTGCGCATGGCGGTCCCTACACCGCGGCGCGAGCGGTCATCCGCTCGTCGGAGATGACGAGGCCGTCCTGGAGCGTGATGAGCCGGTCGGCGATCTCCGCGGACTCGTGGTCGTGCGTGACCATCACGATCGTCTGCCCGAACTCGTCGACGCTGTGACGGAGGAGCTGCAGGACCTCCGCGGACGACTTCGAGTCGAGGTTGCCGGTCGGCTCGTCGGCGAAGACGACCTGCGGGCGCGACGCGAAGGCGCGGGCGACGGCGACGCGCTGCTGCTGACCACCCGACAGCTCGGCCGGGCGGTGGGTGAGGCGGTCGCCGAGGCCGACCGTCGCGATGAGCCGGTCGACCCACTCCCGGTCGGGATCGCGGCCGGCGATCGAGAGCGGGAGGAGGATGTTCTCCTCGGCGGTGAGCACCGGGACGAGGTTGAAGGACTGGAAGATGAACCCGATCTCGTCCCGCCGCAGCGCGGTGAGCCGCTTGTCGTCGAGGGCGGTGATCTCGACGCCGCCGATGTGCACGGTGCCGCTCGTCGGCGGGTCGAGGCCGGCGAGGCAGTGCATGAGCGTCGACTTGCCCGAGCCCGAGGCGCCCATGATCGCGGTGAACTCGCCGGCCGGGAAGGCGACGGACACGCCGGCGAGGGCGTGGACCGCGGCCTCGCCCTCGCCGTAGCGCCGGGTGAGGTCGCGCGCCTCGACGAGCGCGCTGGAGGACGTCCCGGACGTGGGATCCGGGGCGGGGGTGTCGTGGGACATGCGCGGCAGCCTGCCACACGCGGCGGCCGTCGCCAATGAGGGAAGACCCTTACGGCGCCCCGGGGACGCCGGCGGCCGCGCCCGCGATCGCGCGCAGCGCGGCTCCCGGGTCCGGCTTGCCGTACACCGCGGAGCCCGCGACGAGATGGGTCGCCCCCGCCTCGACGCAGACGCGGGCGGTGCCGACGTCGACACCGCCGTCGACCTCGATCGGGACGTCCGGGCCGACGATCGAGCGCAGGCGCGCGATCTTGTCCGGCGAGGTCGGGATGAACGGCTGTCCCCCCCACCCCGGGTTGACCGTCATGCAGAGGGCGAGGTCGCACGCGACCTCCTCGAACACGTGCAGCGGCGTCCCGGGGTTGACCGCGATGCCGGCGCGCGCGCCCTGCTCGCGGATCTGCTGCACGACGCGGTGGAGGTGGGCGGTCGCCTCGGCGTGCACGCTCACGATGTCGGCGCCGGCCGCGGTGAACAGCTCGACCTGCCGCTCCGGGCGCTCCACCATGAGGTGGCAGTCGAGCACGATGCGCTCGCCGAACGCCCGGCGCAGCGCCTGCACGACGATCGGTCCCATCGTGATCGGCGGGACGAACGCGCCGTCCATGACGTCGACGTGGATCCAGGTCGCGCCGGCGTCGACGACGGCACCGACCTGCTCCTCGAGGCGGGCGAAATCGGCGGAGAGGATGGACGGGGCGATGATCGGGTCGGGCACGGCGGCGACGCTACACCTCGGCGAGCATCGACGCCCCGCAGGCGCCGCACGCCGTGCTCGCCGTCGTCTTCATCCGGACGATCGTCGAGTGCTCACCGCAGTCGGGGCACACGGAGCGCAGCTCGAAGCGGTGCAGGCACGACACGCAGCGGTAGCGGCCGGGCAGCGTCGTCGGCCGCAGCCAGGGCTCCCCGCAGCCGGGGCACGCCGGCCCGATGCTCCAGCCCTCGCTCATGGGGCGCGAGTCTACGGGCCGGACCGGGCGGCTCGACCCCCCGATGCCGCCAGCGTCTCCCGCGCGACGTAGAAGCCGTCCGTCCCGTCGCGGTGCGGGAGCGTCTGGAAGCGCTCGTCCCCCACGACCCGCTCCTCGCGGGCCGAGATCGTGCAGGTCGCGTAGACGAGCGTGCCGCCGGGGCGCAGCGCCGCCCGCGCGGCGGCGACGATGCGGTCCTGCAGGGCGACGAGCCGCTGCACGCCTTCGTCGGTCATCCGCCAGCGCAGGTCGGGGTGGGTGCGCAGCGTCCCGAGGCCCGAGCACGGCGGGTCGACGAGGACGCGGTCGAACGCGACGTCGGTCGTGAAGCGCGCGGCGTCCGCCTCCACGACGGTCACGCACGTCGCACCCATCCGCTCGCACGTCTCCCGCAGCGCGGCGGCCCGTCCCGGGTGGCGCTCGACGGCGACGATCTCGCCCCGGTCCTCCATGAGCGCGGCGAGATGGGTCGTCTTTCCCCCGGGCGCCGCGCAGAGGTCGAGCACCCGCTCACCCGGCCGTGGCGCGAGGAACGGGGCGACCCGCTGGGCCGCGCGGGACTGCGGGGTGACGTGGCCGGCGGTGAACAGCGGAGAGGCGGCGAGGTCGAGCGGCCCGTCGAGGACGAGCGCGTCACCGTCGCGGCGGCCCGGCGGCAGCTCGCCGGGGTCCACCGGGCGCAGCGCGTTCACGCGCAGCGCGCGCTCGGCGGGCTCGTTGTCGGCGGCGAGGAGCGCGCGGGTGTCCTCGGGGCCGAGCTCGTCCCACCAGCGACGCACGAGCCAGAGCGGGTGGCTGTGGCGGACCGCCGCGCCCTCGGGCGTCGTGTCGGCCGGCAGGTCGAGCCCCTCCCGCTGGACCTTGCGCAGGACCGCGTTGACGAGCCGGTGGCCGGGACTCGGCTTGGCGAGCTCGACGCTCTCGGAGATCGCCGCGTGGGCGGCGATGCCGTCGAGATAGTGGAGCTGGAGGATCCCGAGCCAGAGGGCGGCGCGCACCGGCGGGTCGAGCGTGCCTCGCGCGTGGGCGCCGATGACGTGCTCGAGCGTGGCCCAGCGCTGGACGACGCCGAACACGAGGCGCTTGCACAGCGCGCGGTCGCGGGGGTCGTCGAGCCCGGCGAGCTCGGGACGCAGCGCGCGGTCGGCGTAGGCGCCCTCCTCGAAGACCCGGCGCACGACGGCGTACGCGCAGGCGCGCGCCGGCGCC
>JBFIDS010000428.1:0-3645 GCA_041603715.1 Paraconexibacter sp.
GCGGGCGAGCGCGCGCTCGGTGAGCACGCCCGCGAGCCGCCCGTCCTCGCCGGCGATCGGCACGACGTCGAGCCGGTGCTGCGCCATGGCGAGGCCGACGTCGCGCACGGAGTCGTCGATCCCCGCGACGTAGAAGTCACGCTGCATCACATCGCGCACTCTCAGCATCACGTGCTCGAGGAGCTCCGGCTCGTCCGCGCCGGCTCTCTCGAGCACCCACCGGGACTGCGCGTTGAGGTCGCCGAGGCGGACCGGTTGGTAGGTGTTCTCGGGGTCCTGACGGGCCCGCAGCTCCGCGTATCCGATCGCCGAGGCGATGGAGTCCGTGTCGGGGTTGCGGTGGCCGGTGACGTAGATCTTCGACATCTCGGCGGCGAATGATCCCGGACTGCGCGCCGCGACCCCTTCCCGGTCGCGTTCAGGGCGTCGGAGCGTCGCGCTCATGGGGATGGCGCAGGCGCTGCGGGACCTCCGCGTCGACCCCTCCGGCGGCGTGCTCGTGCAGGACGTCGTCGGCCTGCACGCCGAGGAAGAAGAGGATCGCGAGGAGGTACAGGTAGCTCAGCAGGATGATGATCGAGGCGAGCCCGCCGTACACCGAGGCGTAGTCGGCGATCTCGCGGAGGTAGAACGCGAAGGCGAGCGAGGCCGTGAGCCACGACCCCACGACGAGCAGCGGGCCGAGGCTGCGCCAGCGTCGCCTCTGCGGATGGCACGGCGCGTAGCGCAGGACGAGGCCGACGACGACGAGCATCGCGGCGACCGTGACGCCCCACCGCAGCACGAACGTCGCGGTCGCCGCGGCCGGGCCGAGGTCGAGCGGGTCGGTCGCCCGGTGGCCGATCGTGATGCTGAGCATCGCGAGCACGAGCAGAGGGGTGATCGCGAGCGCGGCGAGGATCGAGTCGACGACCCGGCGGACCGTCGAGCGCTCCTCCTCGTCGTCGCGCATCACGTTGAGCGGTCCGCTCACCGCCCGGACCGCGCTCGAGACCTGCCAGATCGCGAACGTCATCCCGAAGGTCAGCCAGAGGGTCTGGCGCTCGTCGAGGATCGAGCGCACCGTGTCGTCGATGACGGAGAACAGCTCGCGGTCGATCTGGTCCTCGACATCCGGCGCGATGCTCTCGGTCCACACCTCGCCGAGGCCGAGGAATCCGAGGACGGCGAGGACGGCGAGCGCGAGCGGGACGAGCGCATAGAGGACGCGGAAGGCGACGGCGCTCGCGTAGCTGAGGAGGTCCTGCTCCACGAACCGCTCGACCGTCGCGCGGACGAGCCGGACGAGCTGCCCCCTCTTGGATTCGCGTCGCATGACCGCGGTCTACCCACCGGTGGCGGCTTGACGTCGCGGGTGGGCAGGCGTCGCGACGGACACCGCTCGCGGACCGATTCGATGCGGCGGGGTGTCGATCCGCGCGGGTGGCGGGTAGGGCGGCGGTGAGACCGTGATGCCCCCGTCCTCCTCCGAGCACGAACTGCGACTCGACACCGCCGTGGTGCTCTCCGCCGCCACGGGTCACGAGAAGGGCGGCGATTTCCATCTCCTCACGCGGGTGGGCTCGCGCACCGTCGCGGTGGTCGGCGACGTCGAGGGTCACGGGGCCTCCGTGGCGCCCCGCGCGGCGCACGTTCTCGAGATCCTGGACTCGGTCCTGGGCGACGGGCGCGACCCCGCCGAGATCCTCGAGCGTCTCAACCGGGTCCTGCACGACGACGCCGGCTTCGAGCTCTTCGTCACGGCGTGCGCGGTGACGATCGACCACGCCGAGCGCTCCGCCGCGTGGGCGTTCGCCGGGCACCTTCCGCCGCACTGGCTCGATACGGGGCTGCCGATCGACGGGGCGACCCCGGGCCGGATGCTCGGCGTCGAGCCGTCGTGCCAGTCCACGAGCGCCGAGAAGCGGCCGCTGAAGCCGGGGGAGGGGATGGTCCTCTTCACCGATGGCGTGGAGGACGTCCAAGCCCGGCGGGCGACCGCTTCGGGACCGCACGGGTCACGCACGTGCTCGCGACGGACCTGCGCGGCGCGTCCGCGCACGGCGTCGCGCACGGCCTCGAGTCGACGGTGCGCGACTTCGGCGGCGGGCGCCACGGCGACGACCTCTGCATCCTCGTGCTGCGCGTCGTGCGCTGACCCGGCCCCCGCTCGGCGCGCCCGTGTGTCGGGACCGCAACCCGCGGTGTACCGATCGCGGGGTCGATCGGCTACAGTCCGCGCCGTGTTCGCCGTTCACGTGATCAACCAACCGCGACGGGTCGGAGGGTGAACGCTCCGGCCGCCCCGCCCGCGCCCTCGCTCGCGGAGCTCCCGCGGGCATCGGAACTCGGCGTCATGCCCCGGGCGCTCTACCACGGGGCCGTCCTCAGCGACCTCGCCCTGCGGACGGGCCTCGCCGCCGTCCTCAGCGCCGCGACGGTCGGCTCGCTGCTCGGTCCGGGGGTTCGGGACGAGCGGCGCCGCCTCGAGTTCGCCGCCGATCTCGCCGACGAGCGCGACCCCGGTCGCGTCTTCGTGCCGCCGCCCCCCGTCCGGATCCGCGTCGAGCCCGGTCGCGGGCCCGGAGTGCCCGGGGGCCGCGTGGAGCTCCTGCGCTTCGACAGCCCGTTCGAACCGCTCAACCCCGACGTCCGGGCCGACTATGCCCGCCACGAGAACAACCGCGCCGCCCGCGCGCAGCACTGGCGCCACGAGGACGGTCCGCGCCCGACCCTCTGTGTCATCCACGGCTTCGGCGCCTCCCCCGCGTGGTTCAACACGGCCTTCTTCTCCCTCAGGGAGTTCTTCGCCGAGGGCTGGGACGTCCTCCTGTACACGCTCCCGTTCCACGGCTCCCGGCGCACGGGCGGCGCGACCTCGTTCAACGGCGTCGAGCTCTTCGCCCACGGGATGGCGCAGTTCGGCGAGGGGATCCTCCACGCGATCCACGACTTCCGGGCGTTCGTCGACCATCTGGAGGCGTCGGGCGCGCCGCGGATCGGCGTCACCGGCCTGTCGCTCGGCGGGTACACGTCGGCGCTCGCCGCGGCGGTGGAGCCCCGGCTGGACTTCGCGATCCCCAACTCGGCCGTCACCTGGCTCCCGCCGCTGCTCGAGGGCTGGTTCCCCGCGAACGTCACGGGTGCGCTCGCGCGCCGCGTCGCCGGCGTGCCGCCCGACGTCCTGGAGCGCGCGCTCGCCCTCCACAGCCCGCTCAGCTATCCCCCGCTCGTGCCCCGCGAGCGCCTGATGGTCGTCGGCGGGCTCGGGGACCGGCTCGCCCCGCCGGAGCAGAGCCTCATGCTGTGGGAGCACTGGGACCGCCCGGCGCTGCGCTGGTTCCCGGGCAGCCACGTCATCCACTTCGGGCGGGGGGACTACCTCGGCGCGATGCGCGAGCTGATGGATCGCGAGCTCGTCGTCTGAGCGGACGCGACGCGCCGCGCCGCCTGCGCGCCATCCCCCGACGGCGTCCGTCCGTCGGGTCAAGGAGGGGTGGGACGGACGGCGTCGACCCCGCCGTGCGGAGTGCGCGTGACGGCGTCCGTGCGGGGGATCATGGAGGGGTGGTACGGACGGCGTCGACCCCTGGGGTCCTCTCCGTACTCCCTGGCCCCACCACCGCCGGGGGCGACGCGGATGTGCCGTCCACGCGCGCGCCGGCC
>JBFIDS010000429.1:0-3623 GCA_041603715.1 Paraconexibacter sp.
CCCGCCCGCGCGGCGATCTCCGGCGGCCGCGTCCTGCTCGGCTCCGAGCGTCAGCTCGGCCTCGTGCCCCGCGAGCGCACCGATGCGGAACGCCGGGCATGGCCGTCACCGATGAGCGGGCTTCTGGACACCCCCGAGCTCGTCCTGCTCGCGGACGCCGGAGGCCTGTGCGTCCTCGCGAGCGGCGACCCGCTGCTCCACGGGATCGGCGCGTCGCTCGTCCGCCGGCTCGGCGCCGCCCGACTGCGCATCCATCCGCATGTGTCCGCGTTCCAGCTCGCCTGCGCGCGGCTCGGCTGGCCGGCGGCCGGGGTCGAGCTCGTGAGCACGGTCGGCGTCCCCGCCGACGTCGTCGCCCGCGCGCTGCAACCCGGGCGCCGCCTCGTCGTCTACGTGAGCGGCACCGACGGCGCCGCCCGACTCGCCGCCGTCCTGTGCGCCCAGGGCGCGGGCGCGAGCCGCCTCGTCGTCGCCGAGGACCTCGGCGCGACGACCGAGCGTCTCTCCGAGACGACGGCGGCCGCCCACGACGGCCGTCCCGCGGGCCCGTTGCACCTCGTCGCGGTCGAGGTCCGCGCCGACCCCGGCATCGTGCTGCACCCGCGCCTCCCCGGCCTCCCCGACGACGCCTACGCCCACGACGGCCAGCTCACCAAGCGCGACCTGCGCGCGCTCGCGGTCTGCGCGCTGAGTCCCGCCGGGGCCGACGTCGTGTGGGACGTCGGGGCCGGCAGCGGCTCGGTCGGCATCGAGGTCCTCCGCGCCGAGCCGACGGCGTGCGTCGTCGCGATCGAGCCGCGCGCGGAGCGCGTCGCCCGTATCCGCGAGAACGCGCGTGTCCTCGGGGTCCCCGACCGCCTCGCCGTCGTGGAGGGCCGTGCGCCGCAGGCTCTCGACGGGCTCGCCGCCCCCGACGCCGTCTTCCTCGGTGGCGGCGTGAGCGTCCCCGGCGTGATCGACGCGGCGTGGACGGCGCTGCGTCCCGGCGGTCGGCTCGTCGCGCACGCCGTGACGCTCGAGGCCGAGCAGGCCGTGCTCGCCGCCCGGGCACGCATCGGGGGCGACCTCACCCGTCTCGCGATCGCGCACGCCGGTGCCGTCGGCGCGTTCGAAGCGTGGCGGCCGCAGATGCCCGTGACGCGCTGGACAGTGACGAAGGAGGACGAGCGATGACCGTGCACTTCGTGGGCGCCGGTCCCGGAGCGACCGACCTCCTCACCCTGCGCGCCGTGGAGGTGCTGCGGCGGGCGCCCGTCTGCGTCCACGCCGGAGCGCTCGTGCCCGGTGGCGTGCTCGCCCACTGCCCGGACGACGTCGAGCTCGTCGACAGCCAGCATCTCACGCTCGCCGAGATCGTCGGCGTCCTCGCCGACGCGCATGACCGCGGCCTCGATGTCGCACGCCTGCACTCCGGCGACCCGTCGATCTACAGCGCGATCACCGAGCAGATCGGACGTCTGCGCGCCCTCGGGATCCCGCACGCGATCGTGCCCGGGGTGCCCGCGTTCGCTGCCGCCGCCGCGGCGGCGGGCGTCGAGCTGACGGTCCCCCACGTCGCCCAGTCGGTCATCCTCACCCGTTACGCCCGGCGCGCGACCGCCCTGCCCGCGGGCGAGGACCTCGACTCCCTCGCCGCCCACGGCACGACGCTCGTCCTGCACCTCGCGGTCCAGGCGCTCGACGAGCTCGCTCCACGCCTCGCCGCCCACTACGGGGAGGGCTGTCCGGTCGTCGTCGTCGCGCGCGCAACGTGGCCCGACGAGCTCGTCCTGCGCGGCACGCTCGCCGACATCGCCGAGACCGCGGCCGACCACGCGGTCCGCCGGACGGCGACGATTCTCGTCGGCCCGGCCCTCGCGGGTCCCGATGCCGAGGGCGCGTGCGTCTCCCACCTCTACTCCGCTGACCGCGTCCGTGACGGCGCGACCACCGGCACCGACGCGACCGCCGGAGCCGACGGTTGACCACGACGCGGCGTCGTGTCGTCCTCGTCGGGATCGGCTGCGGGGACCCCGAGCATCTCACCCTCGCCGCGGTGCGTGCGATCGCCGGTCTCGACGTGCTGTTCCTCGTCACGAAGGACCGCGGGGACGACGACGAGCTCGTCGCGCTGCGGCGCGCGGTCGTCGCAGCGCACCGGCCGGCCAAGAGTCCGCACCGAGAGGTCGAGCTGCGCGACCCACCCCGGCCGTGGCGCACCGCGCCCGACTACCACAACGCGGTCGAAGGCTGGCGCGCGGCTCGCGCCAAGCGGTGGGAGCGGGCTCTCGGCAACGATCTCGTTCCCGGGGAGACGGGCGTCTTCCTCGTCTGGGGGGACCCGTCGCTCTACGAGAGCACGCTCTCGGTCGTCGCAGCGGTCCGCGCTCGCGGCGCAGTGGAGTTCGACCTCGAGGTCGTCCCCGGCGTGAGCAGCCTCCACGTGCTCACCGCCCGGCATCGGATCCCGCTCAACCGCGTCGGCGGCGCGGTCCAGCTGACCCCGGCCCGCCGGCTCCTCGAGGCGGGCATGCCCGACGGGATCGACGACGTCGTCGTCGTGCTCGACCCCGGGACGACGTTCCGCTCACTGGACCCCGCGGGGCTGGACATCTACTGGGGCGCCTACCTGGGGACACCGGACGAGATCCTCATGTCGGGCCCGCTGGACGAGGTCGCCGACGCGATCGCGGGCGTGCGCGCGGAGGCGAAGGCCCGCAAGGGCTGGGTGTTCGACACGTACCTCCTGCGCCGTCGCGAGGCGACCGCGTGACCGGGACACTCCGTGAATGCGTCACGGTGCTCGTCCTCGGCGGGACCGGCGAAGCCCGCGCGCTCGCCGCCTCGCTCCTGCGGGATGACCCCGAGCGCCGGATCGTCACCTCGCTCGCCGGCCGCGTCGCGCGACCCCGTCTCCCGGTCGGGGAGGTCCGCGTCGGGGGGTTCGGCGGCGCCGATGGCCTGGCGGACTGGCTCCGCGCGCACGACGTCGCCGCGGTCGTCGACGCGACGCACCCGTTCGCGCGGACGATCGGCCGCAACGCCGCCCTCGCCGCACCCCGGGCGGGGGTGCCGCTGCTGCGCCTCGCCCGGCCCGGGTGGACCGAGCGGCCGGGGGACCGCTGGCAGCGGGTGCCCTCCCTGGAGGCGGCCGCTGCGCTCGTGCCGCGGCTCGGTCGCCGCGCGTTCGTCACGACCGGTCGGCAGGGTCTGCGGGCCTTCACCGCGGATACCCGCACGACGTTCGTCGTGCGGACCGTCGACCCGCCCGATCCGGCCGATCTCCCATCCCGGCACACCCTGCTCCTCGACCGCGGCCCCTACACCCGCGTCGGAGAGGGCGCGCTCATGGACCGTTTCGCGATCGACGTGCTCGTGACGAAGGACTCGGGCGGGCCGCTCACCGCGGCGAAGCTCGACGCGGCACGGGATCGCGGCGTGCCCGTGATCGTCGTCGACCGTCCGCCACGCTCGGTCGACGTGCCGGCCGTGGAGTCCGTGTCGGAGGCCGTGCGCTGGCTGACCCGGACGTGCGCCCGGCCGACCGCGCCCCGGCTCCGCCCGGCGGGGTGACCGCGGCGGCGAGCGCCGCCACGCGCGTCACCACAGCACCGTGGACGGCAGCCCGGCGTCCCCGCCCCCCC
>JBFIDS010000430.1:0-3622 GCA_041603715.1 Paraconexibacter sp.
CGACCCCGGCGAGTTCTTCATCCCCTGACCCGAGGATCGAAGAGGAGGAGGTGCCCGAGCTCATCGCTGCGTGAGCTACCGATGTCGCTACCGACGAGCGGAGCGCTGAACTCCTACACCACTTCCTGGGACTTGACTGTCCACTTTTAGACCGGCGCAACCGGCACACATTTCAACCGGCCTTGACAGGCGGACGGCCTCCCGGACCGCGCAGGACGCGGCCCCCGACTGCCGACGCAGCCCCGGCGCCTGCGCCGCCCCGGCGCCATTGAGGGCGCCATCGAAGGCCGACCGGCCACGCACGGCACTCGGAAACAGGCTCCGACTCGCTAGTCGAAGCTCACCCTGGGACGCTGCGCTTACCCGCCGACGAGCTCCAACGGGCACGACCATCGTTTCCAGCCGCCGATCTATTGCCGCTTTCTCGTCATGAACTACGTTTGGTTTTTTGCCGCTTTCTCGTCATGGATTACACTGCGGCCATGGCGAAGGTTGCTGAAAGCCAGAGCGTCGCGCGGCGCGTCCGCCACCGCGCGCTGGCGTCCGACGACCGGTTCTGGCGAGTCGGAGATTTCGACGCCCCCAGCCGTGCCGTCACCGACGAGCTCCGCCGTCTCGTGGCGCGAGGTGAGCTCACTCGGGTCCGGCGGGGGCTGTATTGGCGCGGCCGAGCGACGCGATTCGGTACTCGGCCGGCGGATCGCAGTCAAGCCGTCGAAGCGATCCTCAAGCGCGACGACGCCGTCGGCCCGGCCGGCTGGAACGCCACCAACATGCTCGGCCTGTCGACCCAGGTGCCTGTCATCGAGACCCTCGCCGTCTCGCACCGCCCGCCCGAAGGGTTGGACGGCATCCGCTGGGTCGACAGGCGTCGCCGCACGGCGCGTCGCACCGCGCGCCTCAACGGCATTGAGGTCGCCATGCTCGAGGCGCTCGACGGCTGGGAGCGCTACATCGAGGCCGACGCGGTCGAGGCCACGCAACGACTCGTCGGCCTGGTCGTCGACGGTCACGTCCGCGTCGAACGACTGGTGCGTGCATCTAGGACGGAGCCTGCGCGAGTGCGCGAGCGTCTGCGGTTCGTGCTTGAACGCGCGGGCTTGAGCGAAGCCGCCGACCAGATCGAGCCCGCACGCGACGCTCGCACGCGCAAGCGGGCGCTCCGGGTGCTGCCCGATGCCTGACTTCCGCGACAGCGCCGACTTCGACGACGCGGGCCGCGTGGCGACCGGAAGCGCGCTGCCCGCGCTCTTCGTCGAGAAGGACTACTGGATCACGCAGGCTTGGCGGGCGCTGTGAAAGACCGGCGAGCACTTCGTGTCAAGGGCGGTACCAGCCCGTCCAAGAGCTACGCGATCATCAGTCGCTCCTCTGCGGACGCCGACGTGCTCCTGACCCCGAGGGCCGGCGAGTCCACCCGCGCAGAAAGAGAGCGGCTGCTCGATATGACCGAGCGCGTCGCTGACAGGCTCGGCCTGGAGTGGGAGTAGGTCGGCGACCCGGGACGAGGCAAGCTGCCCCATAGGGCCGGCCGTCTGCTGTATCCCCACAGCGTCGACCCCGGCTCACCGGTGCCTGAGGAGCGCGGCGTGCGACTGGACACCGGCTTCGCCGGCGGCGAGTGGCCCTGCGAGATCGTGCCGATCAGACCGATCGTCGCCAACGCCTTTCCCAACGAGGCTGAGGCCTACGCCCACGACGACCTGCGCCCCCTCGACGTCCGGGCGCTCCACCCCGCCCGGACACTCGTAGAGAAGCTCGCGCTGCTGCACGACGTCGCCAGCAACTTCGAGACGGGGGCGACGCTCGCCGACCGGCGCTGCGGCCGCCACTACTACGACATCTACCGGCTGCTTGACCGTCCCGAGGTGCGCTCTGCGCTCGACGACCGCGACCAGTTCGAGCGGATCGTGACCGAGATGGACCACATCTCCCGCGCCCACTACGGCTCTTCGACCGCGCGCCCGCAGGACGGATACGCGGCAAGCCCGGCCTTCCAACCCCAGCGCGGCACCGAACTTCGCGCGTGGCTCGAGGCTCGCTACGCCGACGTCGAACCCCTCGTGGCCGAGTCGCAGCTTCCCGGCTTCGGCCCGGTGCTGCAGCGCGTCGAGCAGTACGCCGGGCTGCGTAGCGCGCATACCCGTGCCCGAGATGAACGACGGCCTGAGGAGCGATGGTCAGTCGCGACGCTCACCGATGAGGTCGACCGACTCATCCTCGAAGACGACCTCCACATGCAGTCGTCCACCGACGGCCTCGGCATAACGAGCCAGCGTGCTGAGCCGCACGTCGCTCTCACGCTCGATGCGTGAGACGTTCGGCCGGCTAGTCGCGAGGTGCTCGGCGATCGCCGTCTGCGTGACGCCGCGACGCTCGCGCAATGCAAGAAGGCTGTGCTCCAGGAGCATCGAGCGCTTGATCTCGTCGATGCGCTCCTGGCGTTCGGCATTAACCCCGCGGGCCGCCTTGATCTCGGCAAGCGACTTCATGCTCATCACGTCAGTCCTTCCTCGGAGAGGTGCTGGTCGAATCGATCGTCGGCCAGCGGGATGTTGCGCTCGTACCAGCCCGTCCAGTCCCCACGTTTGTCGCCGCCCAGCAACACGATCGCGCGACGCGTCGGGTCGAAGGCGAACAGCGCCCGCAGAGTTCCGGTCCGTAGTTCCTTCATGTTCGCGTGACGACTACCGGTGATCGAGTCGACCGTCGGACGCCCGAGACTCGGACCCTGTTCGCTCAAGAGGTCGGCCGCAGCCATGACCCGATCGAAGTCGTCCTCGCCGAGACGATCCAGCCAGGCCTCGGCCAACTCGGTGAAGTAGACCTCCCAGGTCACCAGACCACCGTAATGCTTACGTGACAGTAATGCAAGCGTTACTACGAGCGCCCAGTCTTTGACGCTCCCCCAGCGTAGGAGTCGATCGCCCTACGACGCCCCTGCGCCGTCGAGCTCACCGGCGATCCACGCCTCGATCTCCCACCGCCGGAACCGCACGACGCGACCCCGGCGCAGCGCCGGCAGCGTCCCCGTCCGCGCCCACTCGTAGACCGTCGCCGTCGCCACGGTGAGCAGCTGCGCCACCTCGTCGGCGGTCATGATGTCCGCGGCCGTGAGGTTGCGCTGCGGCCGCGTCGTCTCACTCCCCACGGTCGTCCTCCTCCCATGGGCGGTTGGTGCGGAAGACGATGCCGACGCGCTCGCCGTCCTCGACGAACCGAGTGACGACCCGGAGCTCACGCGAACCCGCCCAGCGGTGCAGCCGCAGCCGCATGGACCGCCGGTCAGTGGCGAAGTCCTCGCCCTCCCAGATGCACCAGATGCCGCCGTCGAACCACTGGTGCAGCGGATACGGCGGCGCCGGCCGCTGCGGCGTGCGGATCGTGAAGTCGAACTCGGTCAATCGATCAGCCATGCCGACGTCTTGGAGCGGGCCTCGCCAGTGTTGCCGCCGGCTGCGAACGCAACTCGCGCGAACTCCATGGGAAAGCCCACAGAAGCCCCACAAAAGCCCCACCGAAATCCCACCGCCAACGACCACTCCCGGGACAGCGAAGTCCCTGCAAATGCGCATGTTTTGCGCGAGGTGTCCTGCCGGACACCTCGCGCAGGGCGCTCGGC
>JBFIDS010000431.1:0-3615 GCA_041603715.1 Paraconexibacter sp.
GAGGCCTTCAGGCCGGCCTTCTCGAGCGCCTTCTTCGACGCGGGGCCGGGGCCCGTGAGCATGATCGTCGGGTCCGCCCCGGAGAGGGCGGTGGAGACGATGCGGGCGCGCGGCGTGAGGCCGTTGCGCTCGCCGGCCTTCTCCGAGCCGATCGTGACGAGCGCGGCGCCGTCGACGATGCCCGAGGAGTTGCCCGCGTGGTGGACGTGCTCGATCTTCTCGATCCAGTGGTACTTCTGGAGCGCGACGGCGTCGAAGCCGCCCATCTCGCCCATCATCGCGAACGACGGCTTGAGGCCCGAGAGGGACTCGACGGTCGTGCCGGGGCGGATGAACTCGTCCTTCTCGAGGACGACCTGGTCGTTGAGGTCGCGGACCGGGATGACCGAGTTGTCGAAGTAGCCCTTCGCCTGGGCGTTCGACGCGCGCTCCTGCGAGCGGGCGGCGAAGGCGTCGACGTCCTCGCGGGTCCAGCCCTCGACGGTCGCGATGAGGTCGGCGCCGATCCCCTGGGGGACGAAGCCGGTGTCGAAGTTCGTCTCGGGGTCCATCGCCCAGGCGCCGCCGTCGGAGCCCATCGGGACGCGGGACATCGACTCGACGCCGCCCGCCCAGACGAGGTCCTCCCAGCCGGAGGCGACCTTCTGGGCCGCGGCGTTGACGGCCTCGAGGCCGGACGCGCAGAATCGGTTGAGCTGGACGCCCGCGACGGTGTCGGGGAGGCCGGCCTTGATCGCGGCGGTCTTCGCGATGTCGCCGCCCTGGTCGCCGATCGGCGAGACGCATCCGAGGACGACGTCCTCGACCTGGGCCGGGTCGAGCGACTCGTTGCGCGCGAGCGTCTCGTGCATCAGGCCGACGACGAGGTCGACAGGCTTGACGTTGTGCAGGGACCCGTTGAACTTGCCCTTCCCGCGCGGCGTGCGGATCGCGTCGTAGACGAAGGCTTCGGTGCTCATGTCGTGGACTCCTCGAGTTCGACTCTCGTGAGGGGGAGCGGCCCGGACGGACCGCGGACGACCGGCGGAACGAGGGACGGACCGGCGGCGACTGGATCCTAGCGGTTGTTGGCGCTGTGCCAGTAGCCCCTTGAACGGGCGGGTGGGAAAGATCCCTCAAGCGATCCCCCGATCGGCCGATGAACGTGATGAGGCCCGTGCGGCACGGTTCTGATGGACCGGGCCGAGCGGGACGCCGCGTGTCCCCCACCGAGACCACCGACGCCGAGTTCTTCAAGCAGCTCTTCCAGGCCGCGCCCGACGCGGTCGTGGTCGTCGACACGGCGGGGACGATCCGGCTCGCCAACGCCCAGGCGGAGGTGCTCCTCGGCTGGGACCCCGCCGATCTCTCCGGGAGACCGCTCGAGGTCCTCCTCCCCGCGAGCCTGAAGGAGCGTCACGCGCGGCACCGCACCCGGTTCGTCGAGAACCCCGTGACCCGGCCGATGGCCCAGGGCGCCGACCTCGTCGCGGTGCGCGCCGACGGCACCGAGGTCCCCGTCGACATCAGCCTCAGCCCGATCTCTGCCGGGGACCAGCGCTTCATCGTCGCCTCGATCCGCGATGCCACCGCACGGCGGGCCGTCGAGGAGCAGCTCACGAGCAGCGAGGAGCGCATGCGGGCGAGCCTCGAGAGCATGCTCGACGGCTTCGCGGTCATGCGGGCCGTCCGCGAGCGCGGCCGGATCGTCGACTTCGAGTGGACCTTCATGAACACGGCGGGCGCGGCGACGTTCGGCCGCACGCCCGAGGAGCTCATCGGCGTCCGGGTGAGCGAGGTGCAGACGGGCGCCGAGGCGGGCGGCGTCCTCGACGGCTACCGGCGTGTCGTCGAGACGGGGCAGGCGTGGGAGAGCAGTTCCTACGCCTACTCCGACGACGCCGTCCACGGGGTGTTCGACTTTCGCGCCTGGCGGCTCGGCGACAGCCTCGCGGTGACGTGGCGCGACGTCACCGACCGCACGCTCGCCGCGGAGGCCGTGCGCCGCAGCGAGGAGCGCTTCCGCGGCTCGGTGGAGCACCTCCAGGACGCGCTGTCGGTCTTCACGGCGATCCGCGACGAGTCCGGCGCCGTCGTCGACTTCCGCTGGGACTACGCCAACGTCCAAGCCTGTGCGACCACCGGCCGCGACGCGGACGAGCTCGTCGGCCGAACCCTCCTCGAGGTGCTGCCGGCACTCGCCCCGGCCGGAGTCCTCGAGGCGTACAAGCACGTCGTCGACACGGGCGAGACCTGGACCGCGACGACGTTGTGGATCGAGGAGCACTGGGGCAGCCGCGGCTGGGCGCGCCGTGCGTTCGACGTGCGAGCGACACGTCTGCACGACGGCGTCGTCGTCGTGTGGCGCGACGTCACCGAGCAGCGGGAGCACGACGAGCGCCTCGCGATACGACGAGCCGAGCTCGAGCGCTCCAACAGAGAGATCCGGACCCTCAACGAGCTCGGCGACCTGCTGCAGAGCTGCACCACGGCCGACGAGGCGTTCTCGGTGGCCGCCCGGATCCTCGGGGATCTCTTCCCCCAGCTCGGAGGGGGCTTCGCGATCTCGCGCCAGGGGACCGGCCTCCTCGACCCCGTCGCGAGCTGGGGCTCGCGGACGAGCGAGAGCACGATGTTCGCCCCCAACGACTGCTGGGCCCTGCGTCGCGGCCAGCCGCACATCTCGGGCCGCATGGCGCCGCGCTGCCCGCACCTCGGCGACGACGTCCACCAGGCCGTCTGCACGCCCATGGTGGGACAGGGGGAGACGATCGGCGTCCTCCACATCGAGATGTGCGAGGAGATGGGCCTCACGGAGTCCGACCTCCGCGAGGAGATCGTGCCGCTCGCGACGACCGTCGCCCGTCAGGTGGCCCTTGCCGCGGCCAACCTCGAGCTGCGCGACCGGCTGCACGACCTCTCGATCCGGGACCCGCTCACGGGGCTGTTCAACCGCCGCTACATGGAGGAGACGCTCGCGCGCGAGGTCGCCCGGGCCGCGCGACAGTCCTCGCAGGTCGCCGTGCTCCAGTTCGACATCGACAACTTCAAGGCCTACAACGACCGCTTCGGCCACGGGGCCGGTGACGCGATCCTCGTTGCGGTCGCGCGCGCCCTGGAGACGGGGTTCCGGTCCTCCGACGTCGTGTGCCGCTACGGCGGGGAGGAGTTCACGGTGATCCTCCCCGAGTGCGACGACGAGGACGCGGTCGCGCACGCCGACGCGCTGCGCGAGCGGATCGGCGAGCTCCGTGTCGGGCACGCGGGCGCGCCGCTCCCCACGACCGCGATCTCGTGCGGCGTCGCCGTGTATCCCGACCACGCCTCGACGCCCGAGAAGCTCTTGCGGGCCGCCGACTCCGCCCTCTACGCGGCCAAGCACCGGGGCCGCAACCGGGTCGAGTCCGCCTCGAACGGCTCCAGCATCGCGTGAGCGCCGCGAGCGCGTAGCCTGCCGCGGGTGCCGGGTCCGACCGACCGCCCCCGCGTCGTCCTCGCGCTGCTCGCCTCCTCCCAGGCCCTCGCCGTCGCGTCCGCGTCGGTCGTCGCGGTCGCGCTGCCGCCGCTCGGCCGCGACCTCGGGGCCGAGGGGACCGACCTCCAATGGGTCGTCGACGCGTTCGTGCTCGTGTTCGC
>JBFIDS010000432.1:0-3607 GCA_041603715.1 Paraconexibacter sp.
CGTGGGTGTGCGCCGGGCGCTCGTGCGGGAACGCAGCTTCCTCAGCGCTGCCGTCGCCGCTCTCGATCGCCCGACGAACGCTCGCGCCGCGAACCTCGGTCCCCGCGCCCAGGCACTCCGCGACGCCTGGGAGGACACCGGGATCAGCGGGGCCGGCGGCCGGATCGCCGGGGTCGACCAGCTCGCCGCCTGGACTCGCGACCAGGTCGACCGCGCCGAGGCGCAGCGGCGCGAAGCCGCCGAGGAGCGCGCGCGAGAGCAGGCCGAGGCGGAGGCCCAGGCGGAGGCGGAGGCGAAGCGCGACGCGATTCCCGAGGGCACGACCTCGGTCGACTGTGGCGGCTTCGAGGGGATCGAGGTCGTCTACGCGGTGGGCGTCAGTTGCGAGGTCGCGCTCTCCGCCGCCGTCTTCCAGGTCTCCGGCCAGGGGTCGAGCGAGGGCTACACGTGCACCCAGACCGAACGGCTGTCCGATGGGCTCACGAGCTTCACCTGCAGCCGCGGCGACGGGACGCAGGTGAACTTCAGCGCCTACGTGGGGTGACCACGTCGTTCAGGTGCGCCGCCCGGTGCACGACGGCCGTCGGGTGGGTCGCTCCGTACCGGGGACGAGGTCGGCATCGTCGTCGCCAGTGCCGCCCGGAGGCCGCATCGGGGGATCCGAGAGCTCGAACGCAACGTCATCGCCGACGCCGCTCATGTCGGACCGCGCGCCGTGCGGCCCTGCTCGTCGACGGGACCTTCCGACACGCTGAGCAGCCGGGCGGCCTCGTCCTCCCCCACCCGCTCGACGAGCCAGTCGCGCGTCGCGTAGCCGGCGGCCGCCGCGCGACGCCGCAGGTCCTCGTCGTGATGGCGGTCGGCGGTCATCTCGGCCCCCACGAGCAGGGCGGCGACCACCTCGGGGTCCGTCCGTCGGTCGCCGCGCTCACGGGCCGTGGCGATCATGCCCTCGACGTCGACGCGGGCCACGTCCTCGGCGGTCGGCTCGACCCGCGGGTGACGGCGGTGGCCGAGGAGCCGCTCGAGGAACCTCATGCCGCCGCGAGCGCCGCGATCCGCTGCGCGACCGCGGGCGCCTGGTCCTCCTGGAGGAAGTGCTTGGCCGGCAGCCGGTGGATCTCGTCGACGCCGGCGACGCGGCGGGCGATCTCGCCGTGGACGCCGATCTTCAACGCGGGGTCGTCCGCGCCCCACACGACCTGGACCGGCCGCGCCCCGCCGCCCACGACATCGCAGTACAGGCGCTGCTTCTCCTGCGTGCGCTCGAAGCCGCGCATGATCTTCAGGAACGCGCGGCCGCCGTCCTCGCGCTTGAGCAGGTCGACGTAGGCGTCGAGCTCCTCCCCCGGCACGGCGTGCCGGTCGCCGATCCCCTGCAGCCCCATGAGGACGCGGAAGGCGGGCTTGACGAGCGTGCGCAGGTAGACCTCGCCGATTCGCCGCCGGGCGAAGGGCTCCATGGACCACGGCCGCCGGAAGTCCGCGACCTCGACGATCGTGTTGAGGATCGTGAGCGACAGGACCCGGTCCGGCATCCGGGCCGCGAGCTCGAACCCGACCGGTCCGCCGATGTCGTGGACGACGAGGTGGAATCGGTCAAGGTCGAGAGCGTCGACGGCCTCGGCGCAGTACCGACCGAGCCCGGTCCACGTGTAGTCGAAGTCCGTCGGGCGCGCGGCGAGTCCCAGCCCGGGAAGATCGAAGGCGACGCCCCGGAGTCCGTGACCGGCGAGCTCGGGGAGCACCTTGCGGTAGAGGAAGCTCGACGCCGGCACGCCGTGCATGCACACGACGGGCGGACCCGACCCCTCCTCCCGCACGAAGCCGTCGACCCCGCCGGCGTGGAACCGGCGGCCGGCGGCGAGATGGTCCTGCACGACCTGAGCGCTCGTCATCCTTCGACCCTACGTCGTGGTCGATCGTCACGCCGGGCCGCGGCGGTCATCGTGGCCCCACCGCCGCTACCGGTCGACCCCCGAGGACGTCGCGCAGCGCGCTGATCTGAGCACGGGCCTCGTCGCCCGCCCCCGTCGCGCGTGCGGTCGCGACGATCCCGAGGACGGTGGCGACGAGGAGCGCCGCGAGCTCCTCGGGGGGCGCGGGCAGTGGCTCACCGAGCTCCTGCGCCCGGTCGAGGGCCCTGCGCATCGCCGCCCTCATCCGCGCGCGGTGGGCCGCCGTGACCTCGGCCACCCGCGGCTCCCGTCCGACGCCGCTCGTCATCGTCGTCGCGACGAGGCATCCCGCCGCTCCGAGCGGGCCGCCGATCTGGTGCTCGAGGTTGTCGGCGAAGCGGTGGAGGTCGGCGAGACCCTCGGTGCCCTCCTCGAGCGGACGGAGCATCGCCGCGGTCCGGTCCATGTAGCGCTCCAGGACGGCGTCGAACGTCCGCGCCTTCGTGCCGAAGGAGTTGTAGAGGCTCGAGGTGGAGAGGCCGGACGCCGCTGCCATCTGCTGCTGGCTGACCGCTTCGTACCCGCGTTCCCAGAACAGGACGAGGAGCGCATCGAGGACCGCGTCACGGTCGAACCCCGGCGGCCGGCCGCGCGGCTTCGGTTGACTTTCTGACATGCACGACGCAGAATAGCGCCGTCGCGTTCTGAGTTCTACCACTCCAAAAGGGCCCGCATGACATCTCCCGCTCCCCCCGTCCCTCCCCGGTCGCGTGCGAAGGCTCGCTTCCCCGTCCCGTGGATGACCGCTCAGGGCGTGCTCGCCGTGCACGCCCTCGTCCAAGCCCGGCGCTCGCCGGGCGCCCGCCGGCGCTGGGTCGCCGCGGCCGTCAACCACGGAGCCCCCGTCGTGTTCCTCGGACACACCGTGCTCACCCGCCAGGCGCGGACCCCCGATCACATCTGGGCCGTTCACCTCGCCGCCGGCGCCGGCCTCGCCGCGCGCGCCGCGCAGGGCCGCCGGGCCGGTCCGTCGCTCCCGCTCGCCGCCGCGGGCTCGGTCTCCACCCTCGTCTACGACTTCTGGTACTCGCGCTTCGGCCGCACGCCGTCGGACGCCGTTGCGGCCGAGGCGATCCTCCCGGACGACCTGGAGTTCACCGACATCGACGGCGCGACCGTGCGGTCGGGCGACCTGCGCGGCCGACCGACCGCCTGGCTGTTCTTCCGGGGCAACTGGTGCCCGCTCTGCATGGCGCAGATCCGCGAGATCGCCGGCCGGTACGCGGAGATCGACCGCCGGGGCGGCACCGTCGTCCTCGTGTCGCCGCAGGACGAGAGCCACACGCGCGACCTCGCTGCCCGCTTCGACGTCCCGTTCCGGTACCTGCGCGACGACGGCCTGCGTGCCGCCACCCGCCTGGGGATCGTCCACCCGGACGGCGTCCCGGGCGCGATCGCCGACACGCTCGGATACGAGTCGGACACGGTGCTGCCGACGCTGCTCGTCACCGACGCCCAGGGTCGCATCGTCTTCTCCGACCAGACCGACAACTACCGCGTCCGTCCCGAGCCCGACGTCATCCTCGCCAAGCTGGAAGAGGCCGGCCTGCCCACCGCGGCGGCCGCGCCCGCGACGGTCACCGCCTGAGCGCGAGGGCCCGTCGGCGTACCCTTCGGGCATCGAGGATCTCGCCCCCACCACCGTCCAG
>JBFIDS010000433.1:0-3601 GCA_041603715.1 Paraconexibacter sp.
ACGGGCGGACCGCAGCGGTCGCCTGCGCGTCGTGGGACCAGCCGGGCATCGCGCTCGTGGACGTCGCGTCGGGCACCGTCCGGACGCGGCGGGGCGCGGGCCGCGCCCCGCGCGCCCTCGCCTACACGCCGGACGGCCGCCGTCTCGCCGTCACCGGCGGCGGCGAGGAGGGAGAGATCGTCGTCCTGTCCGCGGGGGCGCTCGACGTCATCGTGCGACGACCCGTCGGGCTCGAGCCGCGCGGGCTCGTCGTCGAGCCGGGCGGGCGGGCGGCGTGGGTCGCGCTTCACGGCGACGACCGTCTCGTGCGGGTGTCGCTGCGCACCGGGCGTGTCCTGCGCGAGATCGACGTGCCGCGGATGCCGGACGCGGTCGCGCTCTCGCCCGACGGCCGCCGGCTCCTGGTGGGTCACGGCGGGCGTGGCGGGGACGACCTCACCGAGGTGACGGTGCGGACGGGACGCGTGCGCCGCCATGCCGCGGGGGGACGGGTCGCCGGGGTGGCCTTCACCGGCGGCGGCCGAGGCGTGGCGGTGCTCGGCGGGACCGGCGGCGGCGCGCTCGTCGTCCTCCCGGTCCCGGGGCGCATGCGCGGGGTCCCGCGCCGACGTGAGCTGGGAGGCGACCCACGCGATCTCGTGGTGGCACGCGGGCGCGTGTGGGTCGTCGACGGGCTCACCGGCGTGGTCCAGGGGCTCCGCGCATGACGCTCCACCGCCGCGATCTCCTCACCGGCGCCGCCCGCGTGGCGGGCGCCGCGGCGCTCGGGGCGGCGGCGACCGGGACCGCGACCGCGACCGCGGGTCGACCCGACCGGCCGCCGAACATCCTCATCCTCATGACCGACCAGGAGCGCCACCCGGACCGGCTCCCGGAGGACCTCCCGACGCCGACACGCTGCTGGCTCGACGAGAACGGCACGCGAATCGACCGCTTCCACGTCTCGTCGATGGCGTGCACGCCTTCGCGCACGTGCTTCTGGACCGGCATGTACGCCCCGCAGACCGGCATGTACGGCACGTTCGTCCTCGGCACGCAGTTCGCGATCGACCCATCGATTCCGACGATCGGTGACCTGTTCAAGGACATGGGCTACCGCACCGCCTTCTTCGGCAAGTGGCACCTCTCCTTCCCGGGTGAGCCGCCGACCAACGCCGAGGCGCTCCTCGACCTCGTGAAGGGCGGGCCACTCGCCGCACACGGCTTCGACGACTCGGTGATCTCCCCGCCCGCGGACGTCGGCGGCTACAACGACGGCTACACGAACGACCCGATCTGGACGGCGCAGGCCGTGCGCTGGCTTCGTGAGCACGCCGCCGACGAGAAGCCGTGGCTCTGCGTCCTCAGCCTCCTCAACCCGCACGACATCCAGTTCTACCCGCGCGGCTTCCGCGCGGACTTCGAGCGGCCGGAGTACTCGGGGACGGAGCCGGAGCTGTCGTTCCACCTCGAGCCGGACCTCGCCGACAAGCCCTCCAGCCAGGAGCGCTTTCGCAACGTCGCGTCGATCATCGCCGGCACGCCGCGCGTCGTGTTCGACGATCCCGAGTACTGGCGCAACCACCGCGGCACCTACTACGACCTCATCGTCGGGACCGACGAGATGCTCGGCGCGGCGGTCAAGGAGGTCATCGCGCAGGGCGCGCTCGACGACACGGTCATCGTCCGCACGTCCGACCACGGCGAGCTCGCCTCGGCGCACCGGCTGCAGAACAAGGGCACGACGATCTACGACGAGCAGAACCGCGTGCCGTTCACGGTGGTCCATCCGCGCCGGTTCCCGCGCGGGCGGCGGTCCGCGGCGCTCGGTGAGGCCGTGGACCTCGTGCCGACGCTGCTCGAGATCGCGGGGGAGAAGGACCCGGTCGCACGGTGGCCGTGGCTGCGCGGCGTGAGCCTCGTCGGTGCCCTCGAGGACCCGGATGCGCGCGGTCCGCGCGACTCGATCCTGTTCCGCATCGACGAGTACCCGATCTTCAACAGCGGGACGGCCGTCCCCACCGCCAGTCACATCCGCTCGGTCTTCGACGGGCGCTACAAGTTCGCCCGCTACGTCGCGGTCGCCGAGCAGCACTTCGCCGGGGAGGAGCTCACGGACACCGAGGAGTACGAGCTCTACGACACGTGGGAGGACCCGTACGAGGTGCGCAACCTCGCGGGTCGGCCCGGGTACGCGGCTCTCACGAAGGACCTCCATGCGTGGCTGCTCGAGAGGGAGGCTGTCCTCTACCGGCCGGTCGTCGTCCCGGCGTACGGGCCGCGCGCGCCGATCACGAAGATCCCCGAGCCGCCCAGCAGCGAGGTCGCCAACGCCGGCCTGCCGAACCCGTGGGTCGGCAACCATCCCGGCAGCTACCTCACGGTGCCGATCCGCCAGCCCCAGCCGCTGCGCTTCCTCTACGAGGGCGGCCCGCCCGAGCTGCTCACGGCGCCCGCGCGCGAGGCCGCCCGCGCGGCGGACCTCGCCCGGTACTTCTGCGAGCTCACCCCCGTCACCCACCCCTGATCCACACGACAAGGTCCCTCATGCTCCGCCGCATCCGTCCCCGCCCCGTCCTCGAGCTCGCGCGCCGCGACCTCCCGGGGCCGCTCGATGTCATCAACCTCCTGCACATCGAGCGCTTCGACCGCTACCAGTGGTACGGGCTCCTCGTCATGGGGCCGATGCTCGCCGTGGGCGGCCGGCCGATCTGGATGGGCAGGCTGGAGCGGCCGCTCCACGGGGAGGCGCAGGCGGACAAGCTGCTCGTCGTGCGCTATCCGTCGCAGCGGCGCTTCCTCGCGATGACGCTCAACCCGTATTACATCGCGATCAACCGGCTGCGCGAAGCGGGGGTGAGCCGCTTCGAGGCCTCGTTCACCCATGCGTCGGTGACGGCTCCCGGCTTCGGCCGTCGTCGTCGGCTCGTCGGGGCGCACGTGCGCAGCGCCGAGGGGGACGACGGGCTCGCGCGCGTCATCGAGGCCCTTACGCCGATCGCCGGGGAGTGCGTCTACGCGACCCGTACGGTCGCGACGCTCGGAGTCCTCGATCCGCCGATCGCCTCGGACCCGCACCCGCTCGAGCTGCCGGACCTCGCGCTGTTCGAGATCCCCGAGGGCGCGGAGGTGCCGGAGGACGAGCTGCGGGCGGCGGCCGCCCGGCTCGCCGGGTCGCTCGACGGCTTCGCACTGCAGCTCTATCGGCGGGAGTCGGCGCGTGCCTACCGGCCGTCGCTGCGGCCGTCGGCCCCCCGCGCGACCGAGGCAGTGGGGGCATGACCGCGCGTCGTCGCGCGCTCGCCGCCCTCAGCGGAGCGCTCGTCGCCGTGTGCGCACCGGTCGCTGTCGCGGTCGCGCAACAGCCGGTGATCCCGATCCCCAGCCCGCTGGAGGGACCGCTGCCGCGGTTCACCGGCGAGGCGGCGACGCCGAATCCGCTGAAGGGCCCGTTCCCGGCGCCGAACGCCGCGCTCGCGGCGGACGGACGCAGCGGCTCGGGGCTGTCCCCGGCGGGCGGAGGGCTGTCGCCGTACGCCGGACCGCTCGGGCGCGGGACGACCCGGACCCACGCGCTCATGTTCGGGACGTGCGGCGGGGTCGGCTTCGACCCCGAGGACCG
>JBFIDS010000434.1:0-3584 GCA_041603715.1 Paraconexibacter sp.
GCGGCGCTTCATGGAGCGCGCGCGCCGGCTGCCCGCGTGGACGGACGCACGCAAGCTGCAGACCGCCGTGAGCTTCAACGAGAAGCGCGGCCTCTACCTCGGGCTGCTCTACGGGCTGGGCAGCGGGATGATGAGCACGGTCATCCCGCGTGAGGCGCGCTCCGTCTACCTCGGGGTCAGGCACGAGTACATCCCCGCGAACTGGCAGGACGCGGGCGCCCAGTCCCGGCAGGTCCTCGATCCACTCCTCGCCCCGACCCCGGAGGGCGTGAAGCTCGCGGACATCCTCCTCTCGCTCGCGGCCGAGATCGACGGCGGCGCGTCGCGCCCGTTCCTCCACGCGATGACGCGCTACCTCCTCGGCGACGAGATCACGGGCTGGCTGAACATCCCGCGCGAGCCGTTCTGGGACCCGTTCGTCCGCACCGGCTGGCCCGCCTTCGTGAGGTTCCGGGAGACGGTCCTCCCGCTCCCGCTCGCCCCGAAGGGCTACTGGACGTTCGACGAGTTCCTGCGCCAGGGTGCGCTCTTCTTCCCCTCGGAAGGCCGGCCGATCTCGATCGAGCTCCCCGACGCGAACCGCTACTGAGAGCCGAGGGGTGGTGCGCCGTGGCGGCGCACGACCGCCGCGCGAGCCCAGCGTCGCCCGATGTGGGTGCGAGCCGCGCGGAGTCGATACACCGCGCACCGCGGATGCCGTCTGACACGTGTCGAAAAAACCCGACACGTGACGGCGTTTCCCCTCTATGGTCCTCCCATGTCCGTCGTCGACTCCCCCGCCCCCGTCGCCTCCGAGCCCGCGACGACCCGCTACGACGTCGTCGTCGTCGGTGCCGGCTTCTCCGGCATCGGCACCGCGATCAAGCTCGAGGAGCTCGGCATCCGCGACTACCTCATCGTCGAGGAGGGCGACGACGTCGGCGGCACGTGGCACTGGAACCGCTACCCCGGGGTGGCCGTCGACATCCCCTCGTTCAGCTACCAGTTCTCGTTCGCGCAGCGCAGCGACTGGTCCCGGGTCTACGCCCCCGGCGAGGAGCTCCGCGGGTACGCGAAGAACATCGTCGACGAGCACGGCCTGCGCACGAAGATGCGTTTCGGCACGCGGGTCACCGGCGCGACGTTCGACGAGCAGGAGGACCGCTGGGAGCTTCTGACCTCCGACGGCGACCGGCTCGTCGCGCGGTACGTCGTCGTCGCGACCGGGGCGCTCAGCCAGCCCAAGCCCGTCGACATCGAGGGCGTGCACGAGTTCGCCGGCGAGACGGTCCACACCGCGCGGTGGGACCACGAGATCGACCTGCGCGGCAAGCGCGTCGCCATTATCGGAACTGGGGCCTCCGCGGTCCAGGTGATCCCGGAGATCGCCCCGGACGTGGCCCACCTCACCGTGTTCCAGCGCACGCCGATCTGGTGCCTGCCGAAGGTCGACGGGCCGATCTCCCGCCTGGGGCGCAAGGCGCTCGAGCGCGTGCCCGGGCTCCAGAAGGCCGCGCGCGGCATGAGCCAGACGCTCGTCGAGCTGCAGCTCCCGCTCGCCGTGCACTACCCGGGCATCGTCCCCACCGCGCGCCTCGGCGAGTGGATCGCCCGGCGGATGCTCAGGCGGCACGTTCAGGACCCCGTGGTGAGGGAGAAGCTGACGCCGGCCTACACCCTCGGGTGTAAGCGCCCGAGCTTCCACAACACGTATCTCAAGACGTTCAACCGCGCCAACGTCGCGCTCGAGACGACCCCGATCGCACGGATCACCCCGAGCGGCATCCAGACGACGGACGGCACCGTTCACGAGATCGACGTGCTCATCCTCGCGACCGGCTTCAAGGTCTTCGAGGCCGGCAGCCTGCCGCCGTTCCCGGTCGCGGGCGTCGGTGGCAAGGACCTCGCCACGTTCTGGAAGGAGAACCGCTACCAGGCCTACCAGGGCGTCAGCGTCCCGGACTACCCGAACCTGTTCACGGTCTTCGGGCCCTACGGCTACAACGGTGCGTCGTACTTCACGCTCATCGAGAACCAGATGCGCCACATCGGCCGCCTGCTCGCGACCGCGAGGGAACGCGGCTCGACCCGCGTCGAGGTGACGCGCGAGGCGCACGAGACGTTCTTCGCGGCGATGCAGGGCCGCCGCCACCGCCAGGTGTTCACCCGCGGCAACTGCGCACCGGCGAACAGCTACTACTTCAACGAGCACGGCGACTCGCCGTTCCGCGCGGGCACGACGCTCGAGGTGCGCTGGCGCTCCAGCCGGTTCCCGCTCACCGACTACCGCTTCACCGGCTCATCGCAGGGCGGCGCCGCGGACCGCCCGGGCAGCGATCCGGCAGAGGTCGGAGCGGGTGCCCGCTGAGGTCCCCTCCGCCCCGACGGGCCTCCCGACGCTTCCTGGGCGGCGGTCCGAGCCACGGGGCGAGGTGCGCCGCGCGGAGCTGCTCGCCGCCCTGGAGCGGCTCCTGCGTGAGCGGCCGCTCGGCGCGCTGAGCATCGGCGAGATCAGCAGCGCGGCAGGGCTGGGGCGCTCGGCGTTCTACTTCTACTTCCCCAGCAAGGAGGCTGCGGTCACCGAGCTCCTGCGCGGCATCTTCGAAGAGATGCTCGACGGTGCCCGCGCGTGGATCGACGGCCGCGGCGACCCGCGGGACAGCCTGCGACTCGCGCTGGAGGGCACCGCGACGCTCTGGCGCGCCCACCGGCACCTGCTCATGGGGATGCTCGACGCTCGCGGTGACGCGACCGTGCAGGAGCTGTGGGACAGCTGGATCGAGCGCTTCGTCGAGCCGCTCTCGGGGGCCGTCGACGCCGAGCGCGCGGCCGGCCGTGCCCCGGCCGGCACGCCGTCACCCGTGCTCATCCGGCTCCTGCTCGGCATGAACGAGCGCGCGCTGGAGCACAACGTGCGCCGGGACGCCGGCGAGGACGAGACCGGCGAGCTGGTCGACGCGCTCACGAGCGCGTGGCTCGCGGCGATCTACGGGCGCCCGGCTCGTCCTGAACGAGCGGGGTCCCCGCCGGAGCAGGGACCTCACGAGGGGTGAGCGACGGGACTCGAACCCGCGACCGCCTGGACCACAACCAGGAGCTCTACCAACTGAGCTACGCCCACCACGGGCGTCGCAAGTGTAGACGCTGGGCGGCGATCGGGGACGCGTCCCACGCTCTGGGGCTCGGCGCGGACGCATCGACGTCTATCGCGAGTCGCGCGCGGGTACCTCCTCCCGGTGACCTCCGTCAGTGACGCCCCGGACAGCCGCACCGACGCCGAGTTCGAGCTCGACGCGCTGGAGGTCCGGGACGGGCGCCTCGTCCTCACCGGTCACTGGCACGGCGTGCGGGGCCTGCGCTTCGTGCGGCCGACGCTCGTCATGGGCGACCGCTCGGTGCTCGCGACGCTCGACGACAAGCCGTGGGCACCCGATGGCGACCCGTGGCGCGCCGAGTTCCCCTGGGACGATGCGCCGCCGACCGCGCGTGACCTCACCCTCGCCGTCGCCCCGAGCGTGTCCGTGCCGGTCGGTGAGGGCGCCGTCGCCGCCCTCACGCTCGACCTCTCGGCGCCGCACGAGGCCTCGTCCGGCGACGCCGTCGCC
>JBFIDS010000435.1:0-3562 GCA_041603715.1 Paraconexibacter sp.
GTCGTGTTCGCGCTCCTCGGCGCGGCGGTGTCCGCGGTCCTCGTCTTCGCGATCGGCGGGGCCGGGCGCGGAGGCGCGACGCCGATCCGGCTCGCGCTCGCCGGCGCGGTGCTCACCGCGCTGTTCGTCTCGCTCACGAGCGCGGTCCTCGTCTTCGACGTCCGCACGCTCGACGAGTTCCGCTTCTGGATCGTCGGGTCGATCGCCGGCCGCGACACCGACGTCGTCCTCGTCGTCCTTCCGGTGATCGCCGCCGGGCTCGCGGCCGCGCTCGCCTGCGCCCCGCGGCTGAACGCGCTCGCCCTCGGCGACGACGTCGCGCGCTCCCTCGGCGTGAACGTCGAGCGGGCGCGGCTCGCGGCGGGCGCCGGATTCGTCCTGTGCGCCGGTGGCGCGGTCGCGGCGGCGGGCCCGATCGCGTTCGTCGGCCTCACCGTGCCGCACGTCGCACGCGCGCTCGTCGGGCCCGACTACCGCTGGATCGTGCCGTACAGCATGCTCCTGGGAGCGGCCCTCCTGCTCGGAGCCGACGTCGTCGGGCGGGTGATCGCGCGGCCCGCGGAGGTCGAGGTGGGCATCGTCACCGCGCTCCTCGGTGCTCCGTTCTTCGTGTGGCTGGTGCGAGGCCGGAGGCTCGCCGCGCTGTGACCGGCCGCCACCTCTCCGTGCGCACCCCCGTCGTCTCGCTGCGCCTCGACGTGCGCCTGTGCGTCGCGCTGACCGTGCTGGGAGCGCTCACCGCCGGGGTATTCGTCCTCGGGTTGGTGCTCGGGGAGTTCCCTCTCGCCGCGACGGAGGTGCTCGCCGCGCTCGTGGGGGCGGGCGACGACGCGACGAGCTTCGTCGTCATCGACTTCCGCCTCCCCCGTGCGCTGGCGGCCGTGCTCGCCGGCGCCGCGCTCGGGATCGCCGGTGCGATCTTCCAGGACCTCGCGCGCAACCCGCTCGTCGCCCCCGACATCATCGGGATCTCGAGCGGCGCCTCGCTCGCCGCCGTGACGCTCATCGTCTTCGGGGGGACGCCGGGCACGCTGTCGGTGCCGCTCGCCGCGCTGGGCGGCGCGCTCGCCGCCGGCGTGCTCCTGTACGGGCTCGCATGGCGCGGCGGTGTGCAGGGCTACCGCCTCGTGCTCGTCGGGATCGGCGTCGCCGCGGTCCTCCAGGCGGGGATCTCCTACGTCCTCACCCGCGGCCAGATCTTCGAGGTGCAGCTCGCCTACGTGTGGCTCGTCGGGTCGCTCAACGGCCGCGGCTGGGAGCACGTGTGGCCGCTCGCGGCGGCGCTCGTCGTCCTGGTCCCGGTCGCGCTCGCGCTCGGTCGCCAGCTCGCGGCGCTCCAGCTCGGCGACGATGTCGCTCGCGCTCTCGGCGTCCGGGTCGAGCGCGTCCGGCTCGGACTGTTCGCCCTCGCGACCGTGCTCACCGGGCTCGCGGTGTCCGCCGCCGGACCGGTCGCGTTCGTCGCGTTCGTCGCGCCGCACATCGCCCGGCGTCTCGGTGCCACGGTGGCGCCGGGCGGGGTGCTCCCACTCGCCGGCGTCGCGGGCGCGTTCATCGTCACCGCGGCCGACGTGCTCGGCCGCGAGCTGTTCGCGCCGACGCAGATCCCGGTCGGCATCGTCACGTCCATCCTCGCCGCGCCGTTCTTCCTCGTGCTCCTGCGGCGGGCCGACCGACAGGGGAGGACCGGATGACCGGCTCACCGCTGCGCGCCGAGGGGCTCACCCTCGGCTACGGCGACCGCGAGGTCGTCCACGACCTCGACCTCGTCATCCCGCCCGACGCCGTGACGGCGGTCGTCGGCGCCAACGGCTGCGGGAAGTCGACCCTGCTGCGGGCGCTCGCGCGGCTCCTCGGGCCGAGGGCGGGGCGCGTCCTGCTCGACGGCCGGGCGATCTCGGAGATCCCCACCAGGGAGGTCGCCCGGCGCCTCGGGGTCCTCCCGCAGTCGCCCGTCGCCCCCGAGGGGCTCCTCGTCGAGGACCTCGTCGCCCGCGGGCGCCACCCGCACCAGTCGCTGCTGCGTCACTGGTCCCGGGGCGACGAGCGAGCGGTCGATGCCGCGCTCGCGGCGACCGGCATGCTCGAACTGCGCCGCCGGCTCGTCGACGAGCTCTCGGGCGGTCAGCGACAGCGCGCCTGGATCGCGATGACGCTCGCCCAGGAGACCGAGGTGCTCCTGCTCGACGAGCCGACGACGTTCCTCGATCTCGCCCACCAGCTCGAGGTGCTCGACCTCCTCTCCGACCTCGTCGCCGATCACCGCCGGACCGTCGTGATGGTCCTTCACGACCTCAACCAGGCCTGCCGCTACGCCGACCACCTCGTCGCGATGCGCGGCGGGCGCCTCCATCGCGCCGGCCCGCCGGCGGAGATCGTCGACGCCGAGCTCATCCGCGACGTGTTCGGCGTTCGCGCCCGCGTCGTCGATGACCCGGCGACCGGGACGCCGATGTGCGTGCCCGACGGCCGGCGCCGCGTCGCCGACTGCCGCGCGCACGACGACGCGCCGCACGCGCATTCCCTCGCTTCCGACCCGACATGACCGACCCAGGAGATCACCCATGACACGCATCACCCGACTCGCGCTCGCGCTCCTCGCGACGGCCCTCGCACTCGCCCTCACGGCGTGCGGCGACGATGACGACACGACGTCGGCCGCGTCCGACGCGGTCCCGGCCTCGTCCGGCTCGTCCGGCGCGTCGGCCGCCGAGGCCGACCCCGCCGCCTTCCCCGCGACGATCAGCCACAAGTTCGGCACCACCCGCGTCGAGACCGAGCCCCAGCGCGTCGTCGTCGTCGGCTACACCGAGCAGGACACCGTCCTCGCGCTCGGCGTCGTCCCCGTCGGCGTACGCGAGTTCCTCGGCGGCTACGACGACGAGGCGCGCCCGTGGGCCCAGGAGATCCTCGGGGGCAAGGAGCTCGACACGATCGGCGGCGAGGAGATCAACTACGAAGCGGTCGCCGCGAAGCGACCGGACCTCATCATCGCGCTCAACACCGGCATGGGGAAGGGCGACTACGACCGCCTCACCCGGATCGCGCCGACGATCGCGCAGACCGACGAGTTCGTCGACTTCGGCATGCCCTGGCAGGACCAGACGATCCTCATCGGTCAGGCGCTCGGCCGCGAGGCGAGGGCGAAGGAGCTCGTCGCCGAGGTCGAGGAGCGCTTCGCCCGGGCGCGCCGTGAGAACCCCGGCTTCGCCGACGCCGAGGCGATCCTCGCCTACGGCGGTCCCGACGGCTACGGCGCGTACTCGACGCAGGACACGCGCAGCCGCTTCCTCGAGGACCTCGGCTTCAAGCCCTCCTCGGAGATCGATCGCATCGCCGGCGACGCGTTCTTCACCGAGCTGAGCCAGGAGCGCTTCCGGCTCATCGACAAGGACCTCGTGATCATGTTCGGCCCGCAGGACGAGATCGAGGGCCACGAGGTCTTCGGGCGCCTCGACGCGGTCAAGGAGGACCGGATCGTCTACCTCGACCTCGCCGACCAGTTCGCCGGCGCGCTCGGGTTCTCGAGCGTGCTCAGCCTGCCGTACCTGCTCGACGAGGA
>JBFIDS010000436.1:0-3521 GCA_041603715.1 Paraconexibacter sp.
CGCGCGCGGCCGTCGTCGCGCCGAGCTCGGTGAGGAGGATCGCGAGCTGCTCGTTCGACGGGCGGCGCGAGATCGCGGTGACGAGGTCGAGGTCGACCGATCCGCTCGTGCGCTCGACCGGCAGCACGGGGTCGCCGTCTTCGTCGTCGGCGCCGCCGAGCGGCGGGGCGCTCGGCGTCCCCGGCTCGCACGTGATGGAGCGCTCGCCGATGAGCGACTGCAGTCGCGACCCGCAGCGCGCGTCACGGCGGAAGGGGATGAACCGCGGATCGTCGATCTGGAGCGTGACCGCGGCCTTGTTCTGCGGCGTGACGTCGAGGTCTGCGACCCGGCCCACGCGCACGCCGGCGACGAGGACGTCGGCGCCCGTGTTCACCGGAGCGTCGTCGAAGATCGCCGTCACGCGGTACGTGCCGTCCTCGGCCCCCGTGCTCGCGAGGCTCGCGGTCGCCGCGGCGATGGCCACGGCGGCGGCGGCGAGCGCGCCGGCGCGCTTCATCGTCCCCCCGCCGTGGGGCGCAGGAGGCAGCTTGCGACCTGCCGGGGCGCGGACCCGTCGGCGAGGCCGCCGAGCGCCTGGCCGGGGCAGCGGATCGCCGTCGCGGCGCCGGTGATGAGCGCGTCGAGCGGGTTCGCGCCGGTGCGGGGACCGAGCGTGTTCGTCGCCGCGTCGTGCTCGAAGGCGAGCAGGCTCGGCTGGATGCGCGCGTAGTGGCCGTTGGCGTCATAGTTCGCCGTCGACTGCCCGACGGCGGTGAGGGCGGCGACGACGTCGGGCGTGTACTCACGCAGCGAGGTGACCTGGCTGCGCGAGGCGTCCATGGTGCGGATCGCGCGGGGGAAGGCGGTGCGGGTCCGGCGCTGGAGTCCGGGCGCCTCGGCGAGCAGGTCCGTCGCGTCGTCGTCCTCGCCGGGGGAGGCGACGGTGCGCGCGAGAGCGGAGATCGGGTCCTTGCCGGTGCGGGCGAGAGCACTCAGATCGTCGAGGAACCCGGGCAGATCGTCGGTGACCTGCGCGGTGTCGGCGACGAGGGGGTCGAGCGTGTCGAGGGTGCTCCGCAGTCCGGCGAACGTCGTCGTGCCGCGGCGCAGGACGGAGGGGAAACGCCGCAGCGCACCGGCGAGGGCGTCCTGCTCGGCGGCGAGTGCGCCCGTCGTCTCTCGCGCGCGGGAGACGAGAGAGGTGAGATCCGCCTGGCGCGAGGCGAGCGCGCCCGTCGCGGCGGCGCCCTCCCTCAGCAGCGCGGTGAACGCCGCGTCGTCGGCGGCGAACGCGTCGGCGACGTCGGTGAGGCCGCCGAGGGCGGGGGCGAGACGCTCGAGCGACGCCCGCGCCTCCTCGGTGCGCCCGTCGATCTGCTGGGCACCGCCCTGGATCAACTGCGAGAGGCCGTCGCGGGTCGGTGCGTCGAGCGAGGCGAGGACGGAGTCGAGGTCGACGGGCGCCTGGGTGTTCTGTGCGCGGATGACGCCGCCGTCGGGGATGGTCTCCCCGGCGCGCGCGAGATCCGCGCGGGTCGTCGCCGAACCGTTGGGGGCGAGCGTCGGGATCTCGAGCGAGACGAAGCGGTTGGCGACGCCCGAGAGCGAGTCGACGCGGATCCGGGCGATCGTCCCGCGCGGCAGGGGCGCGGTCGGCTCGTCGATCGCGAGGTCCAGTTCGGCGAGGCCGTCGTCGGCGAGGCGGATCGCTGTGACCGTCCCCACGGGGGCCGCGCCGATGCGCACCTCGTTGCCGCGGATGATCTGGCCGGCGTCGGTGAGCCGCGCGGTGACGGTGTAGTCGCCGCCGGCACGCAGGAGGATCCCGGCGACGACCGCGAGGATCGCGACGAGCACGCCGGCAGCCGCGAGCCTTCGGCTCGTCCGTCGAGGTTCCGGTGTCCGGACCTCGTCCGGGGTGTGTGCGGTGGTGAAGGGTGGCGCCATGGTGACCCGGCCGTCTCCCGACCGGCCGTGGCGCCTCCCAACGCGAATACAAATGTACTTCGCCGTTCAGGCGAAGACGGTGGAACATTCGTCGAATTCATTTCAGAGAATGGGGGAGGGTGCTCGACGGCCGTGAGGGTCGAACGCACCCCCCCGAGGGCCGAAGAACGAGGAGGTCATTGGACATGGCGGGTTGACCGTGACATCGATCCGTGTCACGGTGTGGCTATGGCTGTCGTCGACTCCCCGTCCATCCGCGAGGCCGCGCTTGTCGGTGAGGCCGCGCCCTCGCCCGCCGGCCCGATCACCGAGGACGAGCTCCGGACCCTGCGGACCGTCCCTGCCGTGCCGCTCCCCAGGGCGGCTCAGGTCTTGCGGTTCAGCGCGCGGCAGATCGAGTTCGTCTTCCGCTACCGCCGTGAGCTGGGCGAGACGTTCGCCGCCAACGGGATCGTCTCCGGTCACCCGGTCATCACCTCGCATCCCGATCACGTGCGGTCGCTCTTCACCGCGAAGCCCACCGAGGCGCCGTCGCTGACCGGCGAGTCGCCGCTGCGGCCGATCGTCGGGCCCAACTCGACGCTCACGGCGACCGGCGACCGGCACATGCGCCAGCGCAAGCTGCTGCTCCCGCCCTTCCACGGCGACGCGATCGCGCGCTACGCGGAGATGATCTCCGAGGTGACCGCGCGCGAGCTCGACCGCTGGCCGGTCGGCAAGCCGTTCGCTCTCGCGCCGCGGATGCAGGCGATCACGCTCGACGTGATCATGTCCGGTGTCTTCGGGATCGAGGGCCGGCCGCAGCGCGGCACGCCCGAGTGGGGTCTGCGGACGGCTCTCGTCTGGCTGCTCGACGCCTCGACGAATCCGCTCGCGAAGGTCGGCGAGCTGATGAACGTCGGCCGCGACGAGCCCGTGGGGCCGGTGAAGGCGAGCATGGGGATCCTCGATCGCGCGACCTACGCGGTCATCGCGAAGCGGCGGCGGGTCGCCGACCTCGACGAGCGCACGGACATCATGTCCCTCCTCATGCAGGCCCGCACCGAGGAGGAGGGCGAGGCGCTCACCGACAAGGAGCTGCGCGACGAGCTCCTCACGCTCGTCCTCGCCGGCCACGAGACGACGGCGAACTCGCTCGCGTGGACGTGGGAGCGGCTCGTGCGCTTCCCCGAGGCCCACGACGCGCTGCGCGACGCCGTGCGCGGCGGGGGAGAGGCCGCGGACCGGTGGGTCGAGGCCGCGATCGTGGAGGGGATGCGCGTGCGTCCCGTCATCCCGATCATCGGGCGGCGCGTGACCGTCCCGTGGCGGCTCGGCGAATTCGGCGTCCCCGCGAGCCGGCCGATCACGATGAGCATCCTGCTCCTGCACCACCGCGAGGACCTCTATCCGGATCCGTTCTCCTACCGGCCCGAGCGCTGGCTCGAGAACAAGCCCGGCACCTACGAGTGGATCCCGTTCGGCGGCGGCATCCGGCGCTGCCTCGGCGCGGCGCTCGCGATGGCCGAGCAGCGCGTGGTGCTGCGCGCGATGGCCGAGCGCCTCGACCTCGAGGCCGACCGCCCGCAGCCCGAGCGGGCGCAGCATCGCAA
>JBFIDS010000437.1:0-3521 GCA_041603715.1 Paraconexibacter sp.
GCGTTGCAGGACGCGGTGATGGAGATCGGCGCGCACACGCACGACCACCCGGTCCTCGCGCGCGCCTCACCCGCGCGGGTGCGGTCCGAGATCGGCCTCTCGCTCGCGCGGCTCGAGGCCGAGACCGGCCGGCGACCGCGGTGGTTCGCCTACCCGGTCGGCGGCCGCGACTGCTTCGGCCCCGATGCGCGCGCCGAGCTCGCCGCGCACGGCGTGCAGATGGCGTTCTCGGCCTACGGTGGCTGGAATCCCGGCCTGCCCGCCGACCGCTACGACGTGCGCAGGCTGTCCGCCGCGGCGGACGGTCCGCGACTGCGCGCGCAGGTGCAGGCGCCCGCGGTTTTCGTGGGGCGGACCCGGCCGGGGGGCGGGGCGAGCCGGCGGTAGAGGGCGACGAGTGCGTCCGCCGTGGCCGCGAGATCGTGGTGCCGGACCACGTGATCCCTCGCGGCCCTTCCGTGAAGATCGCGTCGCGCAGCGTCGTGCAGCGTCGCGAGCGCCGCGGCGAGGTCGCGCACGTCCTCGCCGTCGGCCATGACGCCGCCGCCGCTCGCGAGCAGCGCACCGACGCCGGACGCCGGGACGCTGACGACCGGCAGGCCGCACGCCATCGCCTCGAGCATCGCGTTCGACAGGCCCTCGGTGAGCGACGCCGAGGCGTAGACGTCCGCGGCACGGAGGTACGGTCCGACATCGGCCACCGCGCTGCGGACCACCGTGCCCGGCCGTGCGGAGAGCGCGGCCGCCTCGGGGCCCTCGCCGACGAGCACGAGGGTCGCGCCGGCCGCTGCACAGGCCTCCGCGAGGACGTCGAGTCGCTTGACGGCGCGCAGGCGGCCCGTGAAGAGGACGAGCATGCCGTTCTCGGGCAGGCCCAGCGCTCGTCGGACGGCGGTACGGTCCGCCGCCGCGGCCGGTGCCCCGCGCCCCAGATCGACGCCGTTGGGCAGGAGCTCGCAGCGCTCCGGGGCGACCCCGAGCGCCGTCAGCTCGTCGACGACGTCGGTCGCGACACATGCGAAGGCCGCGATGCGGGGCAGGAGCACGCGCAGGCGCTCCCGGCCGCCCGGGCGTGAGCGGACGACGTCGATGTCCCCTCCGGGGCCCGTCGAGGCGATCTTCACGACGAGCGGGACCCGCAGCGGGGCGGCGCCGGCGGCCGCGCACAGCGTCGCCGACAGCAGGTCGTGAGCGTGGACCAGCGCGGGGCGCTCCGCGACGATCGCCGCGGCCCCGGCGGCGACGAAGCGGGCCGAGGCGAGGGGCGATGACCAGCCGTTCCCGACGCGGCGGACCGCATGGCCGTCGGCGCTCTCACGGCGTGGCAGCCCGGCACTCCAGCGCGTGACGACGGTCGGCCGCACGCCACGAGCGGCGAGGAGCGGCGCGAGCTGCGCGAGTTGACGCTGCGCCCCTCCCACGACCGGTGCCCAGCCCTGGATCGTCATGACGACCGGAAGCGGTGGAGGACCTGTCATCCCCACCACGCTGTCACCCCGCGCGCCCCCGCGTGGGTGAGGATCGGCCCGTCGGCTGGGGAGAGTCGTCCCGCACGTACGGCCCGGGAGTCACGCAGCCGCCCCGCCCCGTGGACGTACCGTCGGTGGATGGACGCATCCGCGCGACCACTCGGCGTGCTCGTGGTCGACCCCGACCCGCTCGCGCTGCGCGCGCTCACCCGTGCCCTGCAGGGTGACGAGGGCCTCCACGTCGTCGCGACCGCCCTCAACGCCGAGCAGGCGCGAGCGGGCGCGGCCCTGGAGCCCGACGTCGCCATCGTCGACGCATGGCTTCGCGGCCGCGGGGGCCCCGAGCTCGTGGCGGAGATCCACCGGCTGACTCCCCGCACCGCGATCCTCGTTCTCTCGTCGCTCCCCGATGACGAGCTCGCCCTCAAGATGCTGCGGCGCGGCGCGGCCGGCTTCCTGCCGAAGGAGGTCGGGATCGACGTGCTGCCGCGGGTGGTGCGCGCGATCGCCCGCGGCGAGGCGGTTCTCACCCGAACGCTCACGGCGAAGCTCGTGGAGCGCTTCCGGGAGATCCCCGAGCCGGGCCCAGGCCTGCGCCCCGTGCGCAGCGCGCTCAGCTCCCGCGAGTGGGAGGTGCTCGACCTCCTCATGGCGGAGCGCGGCACCCAGGAGATCGCCGCTGACCTCGACCTCGCACCCGAGACGGTGAGGTCGCACATCAAGCGGATCCTGCGCAAGCTCGGGGCTCACAGTCGCGCCGAGGCGGTCGACCGTGCCCGCGCGCTGATCGGCAGTCAGGATGAGGGCACGGGGGAGGGCCTCGACGACGAGGAGGGGCGCAAGCCGTCGACGTGGGGGATCACGCGCTGAGGAGCTGCAGCGAGGGCTGCTCTTCCTCACGCAGCCTCGCCGCCACCGCGATGGCCTCGCTGCGGCTGCTCACGTCGAGCTTGCGCAGGATGCTCTTCACGTGCGAGCGGACGGTCTCGACGGAGAGGACGAGCGTGTCCGCGATCTCCTCGGTGCCGGCGTCGCAGCACAGCAGATCGAGGACCTCCCACTCCCGGCCCGAGAGCGACGAGCGGACCGGGCGCAGGCCCAGCGTCCCCTCGCGCGTCTTGCGCATGCGCTCGACGAGTCGCATTGCGAGCAGGCGCGAGATCGCCGCCTCGCCGTGGTGCGCTCCGGTGAGCGTGCGCGGCAGGGCGTCCATGTCCATGTCCTTGCTCACGAACCCGACCGCACCGCAGCGCAGGCCGGTGATGGCGAGCTCGTCGTCCCCGGACGCGCTGATGAGGACGATCCGCTGCTCGGGCACACGCGCGAGGATCCGCTGGGTGGCCTCCAACCCGTCGATCCCCGGCATGAGGACGTCCATGAGGACGATGTCCGGGCGGTAGTGGACCGCGAGCTCCACGGCTTCGCGTCCCCCTGACGCCTCGGCGATGACGATGAGCCCGGCGCTGCGGAGGCTCTCCTTGATGCTGCGGCGCGCGAGCGGGTCGTCGTCGGCGATGAGCACCCGCAGGCGGGGCGGTCGGGCATCGTTGGCGAGGGGAGCCTCTGGCGATGCCGATGCGACGTTCCTGTCGATCATGTGGAGTGCCTCTCGGGACGAGTGTGGGTAGTAACCCGCCTCCCGGTGAGTGACTCTCGAGCAGTATGCGTTGGACGGGGTGCCGCTGACGAGGGGTGTTCGTGCCCCGCAGGGGTGAACTACATGCCCCGTCATGACATCTCAGGCCGGGGCGGCCCCGAGACGGCGGCGCTGCCAGAGCCTCGATGCGAGCGTCCGCACCTGGGTCCACACGGTGGGGGCGGCGAGCCGGAGTCCGACGAGGGCGCCCGCGACGCCGGCGAGGATCCCGCAGGTGAGGGCCGGCGCGGTGAGCGCGGGCCACGCGAGCCGGCTCGCGCCCGCACACACGACCACGCCGACGGCCGCCGCGAGGCCCGGTCCGATCGCACGCAGGACCGCGGCCGGCCCGATCCCCAGTCGTCGGCGCGCGAGCCAGACGGCGCCGCAGGCGAAGGGCACGAGCGCGAGCACCC
>JBFIDS010000438.1:0-3517 GCA_041603715.1 Paraconexibacter sp.
CACGCCCACCGCTCCGCCCCGCGCCGACACGCGGACGGGGCTGCGGGCGGGCCGATCGTCCTGCGGTCGCAGGGCGACGGGTGCGGCGACGCCGGAGGGGACCCAGGACGGCGGGCCCGGTTGCGCTCCGGTGGGCTGGGGTGACGGCTCGCGACGGGCCTCGAGCCCGGCGGGTAGCCAGCCGCTGGGCGGCGGTCCCTCGTCGGGCTGCTCGGGCGGCAGCCACTCGTCGGGGTCGCCGGCCGACTCAGCGAGAGGGTCCTCGGGCGGCTCGGGCGGCCCGGCCGGCTCGACGAGCCACGCGGAGGGCTCGTGCTCGTCCTCCTGCCGGGCCAGCGAGGGGGCGGGATCGTCGAGGAGCCAGGGGTCGCCGGGCCCCGGCCCGGCGTGGGCGGGTACGGCGGATCCCGAGGCCTCGGCGGACGGAGGACCGACCGGGACCCGGGGGTTCTCGCCCGCCCGGGGAGGTGCGTCGGCGGAAGGCGCCGCCGCGGCAGGGGGCGAGGCGAGCACCCAGGGGGAGTCGCCGGAGGCCTCTGTCGTCTCGTCGGGGTCCACGTCCGTCACGGCAGCTTCATTGTGAAGGCTCGACCGGCGGAGTGCGCTACTGGCCTTCGCGGCGCACCACGACCGGGAGCGTCCGGACGAGGAGCTTCACGTCCTGCCACAGCGACCACTCGGCCACGTAGAGGTAGTCGAGCCGGACCATCTCCTCGAACGGGATCGAATTGCGGCCGAGCACCTGCCACGGGCCGGTCAGTCCGGGGGTGAGGTCGAGGCGCGCACGGTGCCAGCCGAGGACGGCGTTGTCCTCCTCGGGGACGAGGGGACGCGGCCCCACGAGGCTCATCTCGCCCCGCAGCACGTTGAGCAGCTGGGGGATCTCGTCAAGGCTCGAGCGGCGCAGGATGGACCCCACCGGCGTGACGCGCGGATCGTCGGCGATCTTGAAGAGGGTTCCGCCGGGGACCTCGTTGAGGTGCGCGAGCGAGGGTCGCAGCGCGTGCGCACCGTCGACCATCGTGCGGAGCTTGTACATCGAGAATCGCCGGTTCCCGCGGCCGATGCGCTCCTGGCGGTAGAAGACGGGGCCGGGGGACGTGACCTTGACCGCGATCGCGGTGACGAGCAGCGCCGGCGCGACGAGGATGAGGCCGACCGTCGCGCCCACGACGTCCATCGCCCGCTTCAGCGCGAGCATCGACTTGGGGCGCAGCACGGGACGCAGGCCGAGCATCGTGATGCCCTCGACGTGGTCGACGTCGACGGACGTGCCGAACGCCTCGAACAGCCGCGGCACGATCGAGACCTTCACGCCGAGCCGCCGGCTCTGGCGGACGACGTCGACGAGCGAGCCGTCGCTGGAGGCCGTGAACGCGACGATCACGCGCTCGACCCCCTCGGTGAAGCAGATCCGCTCCAGATCGCCGAGGTGGCCGAGGCGCTCGATCGGCACGCGCGGGTGCAGCGGGGCGCGTGAGTCGTCGTCGGCGTCGACGAAGCCGACGATGTCGATCCCGCAGCGACGCTGGCGGACGAGCTTCTCGGCGACGAGGTCGCAGACGTAGCCCGAGCCGACGATGAGAGCGCGTTCACGGGCGAGATAGCGACGGGTGGCGGCCCGCGCGAGGAACCTGGTCGATCCGACCATGAGGACGCCGGCGAGGACGAAGACCGCGACCTGGGCCTGGGCCACGTCGTCGACCGAGGCGAGCGGCGCGAGGATGAAGATGAGGGCCGCGGCGGCGAGGACCGACTGCAGGATATGCGGGACCTCGTCGAGCGTCGAGCGACGCAGGAGGTTCGCGTCACGGTCGTAGTGGCGCAGGATCTTGTTCGCGATCAGCCACACGGGCAGCACGATGAGCGGGAGCATCGACGTCGTCGCTCCCGAGAGCGGCGCGACGACCTCGAACGTCAGCAGGAACGCGACGGCGAAGCCGATGACGTCGGCCGAGATGAGGGCCCATCGACGGATCGCGTCACCGCGCTCGGTGACGCGCGCGCGCTCGCCCCCGAGCAGCGTGAGCTCACCGCCCCTGGACCCATTTCCCCCCGACAATCCCCTGCGCGGACGGGGACGTCGCTGCCTCGCTGTACTGCCCTCCACCACACCGACAATAGGGGTGAACCCGCCGCGCCGCAAGCGGCGGCCGTCGTCGCCCGCCGGGAGTCCGGGGTCGCCGGCGGGGAGCGCGCCGGCGCCTGAACGCCGACGGGTCGCGTAGTCTGCCGCACCCCGACGCCGTGAGACGTCATGCGCCTGCAGCTCTGGAGCTACAACTACGACCCCGAACCCACCGGCATCGCGCCCCTGAGCACGGTCTTCGCCCGCGAGATGCTCGCGCGCGGGCACGACGTGACCGTCGTCGCCGCGCACGCCCACTACCCCGAGCCGGCATGGGGGACCCGCCTGCGGCCCTACGCCGAGCGTCGGGACGGCGTGCGGGTGTTGCGACTGCCGCTGTGGATCGGGCGTCGAACGGCGGGTGAGAGGATCCGCCAGGAGGGGACGTACGCCGCGGCGCTCTCGGCCGCCTCGGTCCTCCTTCCGACACCGGACGCGATCGTCGCGGTGTCACCGTCCTTCCCCGCGCTCGCGCCCACGATCGCGCACACCCGGCTGCGCCGGGTCCCGTGGGTCCTGTGGCTGCAGGACGTCATCCCGGATGCCGCCGCGGTCACCGGGATCCTCGAGGAGGGGCACCTCCTGCGGGCCGCACGCCGGTTCGAGCGGCTCGCGTACGCATCGGCCGACCGCGTCGTCGTCATCTCGGAGTCCTTCCGGGAGAACCTCCGCGCCAAGGGAGTGCCGGACGCGAAGGTCGCCCGCATCTTCAACCCGGCGAGCCGGCCCGTCCGCGATTCGCTGCGCCCCGAGTCGAGCATCGACCCCTCGATCGTGCTCACGATGGGGAACATCGGCCACACGCAGAACCTCGCCGAGGTCGCGCGGGCGTTCGAGTCCGACCCCGGGCTCACGGAGCGCGGGGCCCGGTTCATCATGGCCGGTGACGGTGTCGCGGCCGACGACGTCCGCGCCGCGATCGGCACCGACCGCGTCCAGGTGACGGGGATCCTCGGGGACGATGCCCTCTCGCGCGAGCTCGAGCGCGCCGGCGTCGCGCTGGTGAGCCAGCGCTACGAGGGTGTCGACTTCAACGTCCCGTCGAAGCTCATGAACTTCATGGGATCCGGCCTGGCGACGGTGGCGGCCGTACGTCCCGACTCCGAGGTCGCGCGGATCATCGGCGAGTCGGGAGCCGGATGGGTCGTCGAGAGCCCCGCCGACGCGGCACGCGTCGTCGATCGCGCGCTCGGGGATCGCGCCGCCGTGCGGGAGCGCGAGGAGCGCGCGATCGCGTTCGCCGCCCGTCAGTTCACACCGGCGCGGGTCGCCGAGCAGTTCGAGGAGATCCTCGAGGACGTCGTGGCCCGCCGCGCCTGATCGGTCGCTCAGCGCAGGTCGCGGAGGCGGCCCTCCGCGGTGAGCCCCGTGCGGTGGGCACGGCCCCAG
>JBFIDS010000439.1:0-3515 GCA_041603715.1 Paraconexibacter sp.
CCGAGCGGGTTGGCGCCGGCGGCCACGTTCTTGAGCCCCTGGCGGACGATCGCCTGGGCGAGCACGGTCGCCGTCGTGGTGCCGTCGCCCGCCACGTCGTTGGTCGCGGTGGCGACCTCGCGGACGAGCTGGGCGCCCTGGTTCTCGAAGACGTCCTCGACCTCGATCTCACGGGCGATGGTGACGCCGTCGTTCGTGATCGTCGGGGCGCCGAACTTCTTGTCGAGGACGACGTAGCGGCCCTTGGGGCCGAGGGTCACCTTGACGGCGTTGGCGACGGCGTCGACGCCGGCCTCGAGGGCCTTGCGCGCTGCGGCGTCGTACTTGAGTTCCTTGTGAGCCATGTGTTCCTCTTTCTCTACTTCTCGACCTTGGCAAGGACGTCGGACTCGCGGAGCACGAGCAGCTCCTCGCCGTCGACCTTGATCTCGGTGCCGCCGTACTTGCTGTAGAGCACGGTGTCGCCGGCGGCGACGTCGAGGGGGACGCGCTTGCCGTCGTCGTCGAGCTTGCCGTCGCCGACCGAGAGGACTTCGCCCTTCTGGGGCTTCTCCTTCGCGGTGTCGGGGAGCACGAGGCCGCTGGCCGTCGTCTCCTCCTCGTCGATGGCCCGCACGATCAGACGATCGCCCAGGGGCTTGAGCTTCATTGATGACCTCCGTCAAAGGAGTCGGGTGTGGGTGTGACGCCCGAGATTGGCACTCAGGTACTCAGAGTGCCAACGGGACTCCGGCCATCGTACACATCTCGCCGCGTCGGGGACAACCCGTGTTGGCACTCTCTTCACAGGAGTGCCAAGAAACGGCGTCGGATCGTGGCGCGCGGCGCCGCAGGTAGCCTGCGGCGCCCATGGTGTCGCCCTCCGCCGCCCTCCGCGCCCGCGCGCGAGCCGCCCTCGACCGCGCGGGCATCGAGGTCCGACGGCGGGGACGTGGCCCGCGGCGCACGCTCACGGAGGTGCTCGACCACTACGGGAGGCTCGGGGTCGCCCCGCGCGCCCTCGTGGACGTCGGGGTCGCGGCCGGCACGCCGGAGCTCTACGACGCCTTCCCGTCGGCACGACGGCTGCTCGTCGAGCCGCTGAGGGAGTGGGAGCCGGGCCTGCGCGACCTCGTCGCCGCCTCCCCGCCGGGATCCGCCTACGAGCTGTGCGCCGCCGGACCCCGGGACGGCGAGCTGGAGATCGGGGTGCACCGTGTCCTCGCATGCTCCTCGGTCGTCGGCGACCGCGCCGGGGACGGGACGGACGTCGAGCGGCGCACCGTCCCCGTGCGCCGGCTCGACGACCTCGTCGCCACGCACGGCCTCGACGGACCGTACGTCGTGAAGGCCGACGTCGAGGGCGCCGAGCTCCAGGTCCTCGCCGGCGCCGGTGCGGTCCTCGCGCAGACGCAGCTCGTCCTCCTCGAGGTCTCGCTGTTCGAGCTCAACCCGGGCGCGGCGCAGCTCGCCGAGGTCGTGGGCTGGATGGCCGAGCGGGGCTGGGCGGTCGCCGACCTCTACAACGGCCACCTGCGACCCCTCGACGGCCAGCTGGCCCAGCTCGACATCGCCTTCGCGCGCGAGGACGGCCCGCTGCGGGCCGACCATCGCTACGCGCTCCCCGACCAGGCCGACGCGCTCTACCGCTCCTGGGGTCTCTGACGCCGAGTCCGCCCGGCCGCCTTCGCGTATCGCGTTTCCTCGCACGTCCACCTCGACCGCGGTGGCGACGCGCAGCCGGGCATCCACACCGACGACCGCCAGCAGCAGGACGTCGCCGCGGCGCGCGCGACGAGCGAGGACCGCGGCAAGATGACCGCGGACAAGTGGAACCAGTGACGCCTGTGGCGCCCTAGTTCTGCGCGCCGCCGATGCCGTGCAGGCGATCGGTGTACGTCGGCGGGTTCTCGATGATCTGCGAGAACCGCACGACGGTGACGATGTCGTCCATCGTCACCGACTTGCCGTAGATCTGCTCGAGGAAGTGGATCATCTCCTCGTGGCGGCGGAACTCGGGGTTGTCGTGCTCGATGTCGCGCGGAGTCAGGTCCTTCACGCGCTTGACCTCGACCTGATCGATGACCGCGTCGAAGATCTTCTCCCGGGGGGAGTGCTGGTAGCCGATCGTCACGAGGACCGCCTGGTTCTTGCGGTACTTGTGCGACTTGTCCCCGAGACGGATCGTCGCGGTCTTCCGGCCCCGCTTGAGCTGGTCGGCGAAGATCGTCGAGTAGAAGTTGAGGACCTGCATTCCGGGGACCCTACTGATTGCCGAGCACGGCCTGCAGTGCCTTTGTGGCCATCTCCCGCTCGCCGGCGTAGGTGAGATCGCGCGCCGCCGCCTCGATCGGGAGCCAGCGGGCGTGCTCGACCTCGTGGTCGTGGTCGGCGACATCGCCGGAGACGTAGTCGAGGAGGAAGAACGTGACGACCTTCGCGATCCTCCGCCCGTCGCGCTGGTACCAGTAGCGGACGTCTCCGAGGCGGCTGCGGACCGTCGCCTCGACGCCGGTCTCCTCGCGGACCTCGCGGAGCGCCGCCTCCTCGGTCGTCTCGTCGGGGTCGGGGTGACCCTTCGGGAGCGCGAGGACCTTCGAGCCGTCCGCCGCGCGGCGGGTGGGGACGATGACGATGCAGTCCTCGCCCCGGACGACGACGCCCCCTGTCGAGAACTCGGTGCCCGTCGGTCCCACCGTCAGTAGATGTAGCGCTGCAGCGCGTCGGCGTCGTGAACGGTGATCCGGCCGCGCCCCTGGGAGACGACGCGGGCGCGCTCCAGGACGGCGAGGAAGCGGCTCGCGGACTCCCGCGAGGACCCGGCGAGCTGGGCGACGTCGGCCTGCGTGATCTTCACGACGACGTCGGCGCCGTCGGCGCCCTCGTGACGGGCCTGGGCGACGAGGCGCACGAGCACCTCGGCGACGCGGCTCTGCACGGTCTGGAAGGACTGGCGCGCGAGGCGCTCGTTCGCCTCGCGCAGGCGCCGGCCGAGCGCGATCACGAGCTTGACCCCGATGTCCGGATGCTCGCGGATGAGGCGGCGCATGTCCGCGCCGAGGATCGCGAGCGCCTCGACCTCCTCGAGCGTCTCGACGGTCGCCGAGCGCTTCTCGTCGTCGAACATCGCGAGCTCGCCGAAGATGTCGCCCGGTCCGAAGTGCGCGAGCGCGATCGCGCGACCGTCCGGGTGCTCGCGGATGGCGCGAGCGTGTCCGGTCTGCACCACGTAGCACGTGTCGGACGTGTCGCCCTCCCGGAAGATGACCTGGTTCGGGGAGAAGCGCCGCGGGACCGTCACGTCGACGACCCTCTCGAGATCCGTCGGTGCGAGCGTCTCGAACACGGGGACCGTGGAGAGGAGGTCGAGGACGGGCACGGCGGCGATCCTCCCATATGCGGCCGTTCGGTCGCCACCGCCCGCCCCCCGGCGTGAATGTGGATTCACCCGGCTCACGGCCCTCCGCATCCACATCCGCGCGCGGGGCGGCGCCCGCTCACGCGGACGCGGGCGGTGCCGCCGCCGCGTCGAGCGC